>CASEVT010000105.1 GCA_949291445.1 uncultured bacterium
CATAGCAGAGTAAGATATCGTATTTTTTACAAAAATCAACTGCCTGTTTAAGAAAATCCAGATCACAAACGGCACCGGTCGGATTATTGGGGTAATTCAAAAACATCAATTTAGATTTTTTAGCGATATCTTCAGGAATTTTGCTAAAATCGGGCAAAAATTTATTATCAGCCGTCAGCGGCATAAAATAGGGAGTACCGCCGGCGAATACAGTCGCATTCTTGTAAACAGGATACCCCGGGTCAGGAACCAATGTATAATCGCCTTCATCAACAAACGCAAAAAATACGTGAGCAATAGCCTCCTTAGAACCGATGTTAGCCAACATTTCGGTATTCGGGTCCAAATCGACACCAAAGCGACGTTTCATCCATTTACAAGACTCCTGACGAAAATCGGCAGTACCGTTATACGGCGGGTAATCGTGATTTTTAGGTTTATCAATAGCCTTATGCATAGCCTCAACAACAGAAGGGATTGTCGGCGTATCCGGATCACCGATACCAAGGCTGATAATATCATGCCCCTTAGCTTTTGCCTCGGCAATTTTTCTGTCTATTTCAGCAAACAAATACGGCGGAATTTTTTCAAGTCTTTGTGAAGTTTTCATACTCATACTCTCTCTTTTTAGAAGTTAATAACAATTAAATAAAATATTGAACTACTTAGATCAACAAGATTATATCACGGAAAAAATCCATAAATATAAAATACTAAGCGGATTTCTTTTTGAAGCACATAGGCAAACAAATTGCCGCACAGACAAATGCAGACAATCCCCAGAAAGCCAAGGCACCGTTCCAGCCGAACTTATCGACGACAAATCCCGTACCTAAACCGGAGAGCATAGCCCCGACATAGCCGAAAGTACCGGTAAATCCTGTAACGGCAGAAGCAACCTTTTTCGAGCTGGATTCAATAGCACAAACTCCGCCGATAAGCATTTGCGGACCGTAAGTGAAAAATCCGGAAAAACCTATGAGCAATATATCTATAAGTCCGGAACCGTTAATTTTAAGCACCGAAGTCATATCCTTACCTGTCAAAGCAAAAAATGCCTTATCAATAAAGTTAGGGGCGTTACCATTAAGGTAAAGTCCGAGCATACAAACAATAACGCCAATCAAAAAGATAACATTTATAGGCGCTCTTTGACCTTTAAAAATCTTATCCGAGATCACTCCGGCAGAAATTGTGCCAAAAAATCCGAACAAAGGTAAACAAGCCAACTTCATAGAAGCTAGTTCAAGTGAATTATCCTTAGCCTCAACAAGATACTTAATAATCCAATCCTCAGTACCGAATCGTATGACATAAACAAAAACATAAGCCAAAGCCAAAGCCCATACAGCCTTATTAGTCAAAACATTTTTGACAAGTATCTGTATATAACTCATGCCATCATCTTGAGACTCAACCTTGGCAAGCTCAACAGAAGCCTCAGGCTCGCGGTATTCTTCAATATCAGGTAATCCCATAGATTGAGGTTTATCGCGCAACCTGTTAAATAGCCACAGAGCAACAAGGATTGCCAAAACACCCGGTATGTAAAAAGCAGCCTGCCAGCCGAATTTAGCAATAACAAAACCTGACAAAATAACCGCCAAAAAAGTACCCGTCTGGTGAGAAGTAGACCACATAGCCCATTTTGTTGCACGTTCTGAATTAGAAAACCAATAAGTCAGACTTTTAGCCACCGGAGGAAAACCCATAGACTGAAACCATCCGTTACATCCCCAGAAAAATGCAAGCACCCAAAGCAAAATAGTAGCACTCGGAAGCCCGAAAAACGTAAACTTACCCGGAGTAAACACGAAAAAGCTCAGCGCAAAACATATATTAGCAAGTCCGGCAAGTATAAGTCCGACAGGCAAAAACTTTCTGACATCAGAGCGATCAGCGATCATACCATTAACAAATTTTCCGATAGCATAAGTAAAATACAAAGAACTGCCAATTACACCGAGTTCAAGATTTGAATATCCCAATTCGTCACTCATAGACGGTAATGCGGCAGCAATATTTTTCTTACACAGATAAAACATTGCATATCCGATAAAACACGAATAAAACATTCTTATTCTAAAACTTGTATAAGTTTTTTTTACTTGCTCCTGATCCATAGTAACAGGTTTTGCATCAGGTTCTTTAAAAAATTCCAATATTCCCATAAATCCCGTTCTTTCTAAAGGTTAAGTAAAAGAATTATCACAAAAAAAAAGTTAAAAAACAAATAAAATGATAAACAATTTGCCGAATTTGATACAAAAGTTGAAAAAAATATCCAACCTGTATGCACAAACAAACATTACGAATTGTAAAAAGAAATTAGAAATTTAAAAAGCTGTGCTAGACTGGGTTTAGACCGGCAGGTCAAATTTTTTGTGTTTTAACGTAGCAAAAAATATTTTGAGAAGTCTTTAAACAAATGGACTTTGCATATAATCCAAGGGGAATAATGGTAAGTATTTCAAATATAGCGGGAATAAATTTGAAAGAAACTGCTTCAAAAAGCATGCCTGTAAAATCATCATTGCAGGTAAATTTTGGCAATGAAAAATCACAAGACAAAGTCAAAGAAGAGAATCAAACAGATTACAAACACGATCACACAATAGAAAATACGGTCTGGAACAAGTTCAAAGTAGATGTAGAAAAGACGGCAAACATCCCGTTTGTACATTTTCCAAGAGGATTAGGCGGAGCACCGGATTACACATTTTTTGAGTTTTTGCAAACAGCAAAGTTTCCTTATTATGTAGGCGGACCGATACTTGCGGCATTGTTCTACGCAGGAGTAAAGTTCGACCAATTCCAATCCGGCAAAGCAGCAAAAAATGTGGCGAAGCATATGGCATTGGGAGTAGGGTTGTATTATCTTGGAGCAATGGCGGCAAAATCGATTATTAATACATCGGTTAAATTAACAAGAGGCATTGATCTTGAACAGTCATACAGAAAAATTATCCCGACCTCAACAAACCAAACAGGCGCATTCAAAAAAGACATAGAATACCACAAAGTCTTTGAGAGTGTAGATTTCACAAGATGGGATTTATTGTACGAAGAAGGTAAAAATACAGAAGAGATTAACGAAAAATATAATAAACTTGCGCGTAAATACGGTTTGAATGATGAAAATATGAGCGATTCTGATTCGACCCTAAAACCGTTGATTAAGAAAACAATAGTCATGGCAAAAGCGTGGCAATATGCATTAACAGCATTGTATGTTTCACTTGGAATAGGAATGGCTAACCAAAAAGCATGGGAGAAAGAATCATTCTTTGGATTCAAAGAACAAATAAAAGAAGGTATTTTCGGTGAAAATTTAAGTATAAAGTCCAGATTGAAAAACAGTAAAAATTTAGTAATGGATTATATGATAAAACCATTCGGAAAAAGTTTTATGGAATTTTGGGAAGGAACGAACAAGCTCACATCAGCAGTCGGAAAGAGTACAATACTGGCAGCCGGTGCAGCAACATTGCTTGCAAACATACTGATAATAGCAAAGACATCGGCAAGGAATCATCAACTAGAAAAAACTCCGCAAGCAAAGTCAACAGAGGAGAAGAAAAATTAGATGTCAGGCGATTTACTAAAAAAACTTACCATAGCGACATATAAATCCCCGTCATCACCGGCGGTGAAGCAGAATACCGTAGTCAGTACTACAAGTCAACCGGTATTTAAAGCGCCCGAAGAAGGATACAAAGAGCCATTGCCGCTGTCAGCAGCGAATATAGCACCGATTGGAATGATCCCGCACAGTCCGAACGGTTATCTTGTAAAAGAGAATATATTCCAATCAGCAAAAAGTACGGTAAAATCATACGGACAATATGCAGGCTATTTGTATAAGGCGGCAATAAAAGGAGAAGGAACTGATTATTCCGTTGGAAAAGTAAACGATCTGACAATCCGTGCAGGGAGCTTGGGAATAGCAGGAATCCTTGCTGCAACGAAGACATTTTCGTTTGCAAGAGGAATGGAATTTGTTGGTTTGACGACGTGGTTTGCGTCGATGATGATATGGCCCAAAATCATCGGCAAGCCGGTTGAATGGATGTATGGAGTAAACCCGAACCTCAAATATGTAGATTCATACGGCAGAAGAAAATCCTTCTTTGAAGATCCGCAATATCTTAGTTGGGATTTATTCAGACATATTGATAAAAACGGAAAATACAACAAAAATGCATCTGATTATGAATATTTGAATTTAATTGGCGATAGACTGGGGATACCAAGAAATATAGAAAACAGAAACGAAGCAATACAGGATAAAATGAGACAGGTAGCAACCCAGACAAATGCGCTTGTTATGCTAACAGCTGGGGTAATGACGCCTGTAATATCTTCAATAGTAGCTGATGCCGCACAAACACCGCTTTCAAAACTTATTGAAAAAGTAAGAATCAGCAAACAAGAAAAACACCTTGCAGAACTCGAGTCAAACATAGACGAAGTATTAAAATCCAAAACCGCCGACATAGATGAAGTGATCAAAAAATTGGGAATTGAGCCGGATCCGGAATTTACAAAGGAACTCGACAAATCTATTAAAAATGTCTTAAAAACAAATGAGTACAAGGAATTTGAGCAACTTATAGAAGACAGATTTAAAGATACGGATTTTCTAATCGAATTGAAACGGGAAATGAAAAACGGTGGAATTTTGTCAGAAAGGATGGTCAGATTTGACGATGGCATCCAGAAGGAACTTGTTACAGAATCGCAAAAAGCTGTTGCTAAATTCAAAGATAACGTCATTGAAGGATTCAAGACGTTTGATTTAGAGATTAGAAATTTCTGCAAAGAACAGGGAATTATAATAGACGACAAAACCAATATAAGCGATGTATATAAAAAGCTTAATGCACCAAAAATCAAAAGAAAGATTGGTTGCGCAAAACTGGGCAGATTAAAGGCATTTGAAAAATACACGTTTAAAGAGTTCAATGAACTGATAGAGAACCGAGAATTCACAAAACTGGGTTATCGCGGTTTAGAAACTTTTGACGGATTTGACCTAAAGAATGTAGATCTTGCAATTGAAGCGGCAAATTATCGAAAAGCATCAGACGGTTTGAGAGGATACGGTCCCGAAGCTTTGAATGTACAAATCAATAACAAGGTAAACTGGTTGCTTGGAGAAAGAAATGCAACCGATAGTCTTAAAGAAGATTTGTCCAAATTCATGCTTGAATATCTGTCACCGACAATAGAAAAGCATACCGTTAAAAGATTAAATACCGAGCAAGCAGAAAGGATTATAAAAACATTAGACCTGTACAAAACCCTTCTGGCAAAGGTTGATGAATATGCAGCGACAACAATAAAGGACAAAACAGGTGCCGCAACCGCAAACAGCTGGGAAAAAATTCCTCAGAAATATTTGAAATTGTTGAAATTTAGTGAAGAAGAGCTCGCCATGCTGGCTGCACCGGACTCACGGAATGCATCGGACTTACTGGCGAAGAAATTTGAATCACTGATTGCGAATCCTCAAGAATACGAAAAAATCGTCAAAGAGATGACGAAGATCTCCAAAGGTGCAATCTTCAAAGAAGAAGCAGCACTTATGAATATAATGGGAACGAGCGAAAACCCCGGTATTTTAACAAAGATCAAAAACCTGATTTACCACGTTACATCAAACGGTCCGAACAAAGGCAATCTACTGGCAGGAATAGACAAGCATTACCGTAATACCGGTGTAAAATACGAAATGAAAGTCAAAAATACAATAAATTCCTTCAGCCGGCCAATAAAAGCAATGGATACATTTGGCGAAATTGACAAAACAGTAGTAAAGATCTTAGGTTCAGATGTTCACGAATTTTTGTACAGGATAGGAACACAACCAGAAAAATTATATGCATTCAAAGGATTTACATACGAACAGTCAAAGGAATCATTGAAGAAATTCTTGAGAAAACTCGCATTAGAAAACAACGATATAAACAATTGGTCAACAAAATATGAAGCAGCACCGGAAGGATTAGCACAAGGATTCCGCTGGTCAATCGACATGTGTAATGAGTTAAACGACTTTTTACACGGCGGATTGACACAAAGAACAGCGCAATATCTGCCCAAAGAGATGGTAAATAAATTTGATGCAAATTCATTTGAGATGGGAGTCAGATATTCAAGATTAGAAAGCGTGCTTGCCGGAGGCAATATTGGTAACAAACTGTGGGGAGCGGTTGAAGAGATTTTTTATGCAAATATCTATGCATTGGATGAAAAAGGCAAAGAACTTTTAACAAAACGTGTAGAACAGCTTGAACATCTTGCAGAAAGCAGGCGATTTGAGATTTCAGAAGAGAAACTCAAAGATATGAGAAAAACACTGAACGGCTTCAAGGGAGTAATAAAAAATCCACATAAACCTTTTGACAGACAAAGTGCAGTAAATTTATTCCATTCACGCGAGTTTATATTTGATACAAATAATCTGAGATTGTCAAAGCAAGCAGGGAAAGACGTAGCCGACTTTTTCATAGATGCAGCAAGAAATGTCCGTTCAAGGAATAAATGGACAAAACTCGTATGGGGACTTTTTGGTGGGACTGTAGCACTTTCAGGATTAACTATAAGCATGATGGGCAAGAAAAATTACTTCAACAAAGACATATACGCACGTAAAGGAGGACAAAATGTTAATAGGAAATAACCTCCCGATACATGTAAATTATAAGGGTTCATTGCTTGAAATGATGCCAAAACCGACGGCAGAACAACAACCTGCAAAGAATCAAACCCAAAATATGAATATATATTTGCCGACCGGATATGCACCTGTTGCAACCCCAATGGCAGATGAACTGAAGAAAAGAACAATGCCGACACTGCTTGCGGGAATGATGGCAAACATAACAAAAGATTATCAAACGGAAAAAGCACAAAAAGTTCCGTCAGAATTGCAAACACCGAAGCTTGCAGGATACAAAAACAACCTGCGTTCAATGTTCCAAAACAATCAGGCAGTAATTTATGCCATGGTCCCAAGAACATTTAACGCAAAAGACAAAAACGGAAACAGACTTATAGAAGAAGAACTGGGAGAAGAAAAGGGAACATTTATAAATATGATTGAAAGGTTAGACGAACTCAAATCATATGGAATAAATACATTGCACTGGCTCCCAATAAATCCGCCCGGGAAAATAGCAGCAAAAGGCAGTGCCGGTTCTGTTTACGCACCGATGGATTATCTTTCAATAGATCCTGCACTTGACGATCCCAACAATCCAAAATCAGTGTATGAAGAGGCAAAAGAAGCCATTAACGAGTGCCACAAGCGTGGAATTAAGGTAATGGTGGACTTGCCGAGCTGTATGTCGGTTGACTTATACGACGAGCGTCCGGATTTAAGAGCTGAAGACGCACAAGGTAACCCTAAAACACCGGAAGGCTGGGAAGATATAAGAATGTTCGGACCTTGGGTTGACGCCGACAAGAGAATCCTCAATCCTGAGCTTATGAAATATCATAAAGATTATATAGATATGTGTCTTGATCTGGGCATAGACGGGATCCGTGCCGATGTAGCACGTGCAAAACCCGTTGAATTTTGGGATGAACTAATATCATACGCCAGAAGCAAAGATCCTGAATTTGGTTTTCTTGCAGAGACTTACGTCTACGAAGATGCGTCACCGATGAAAAACATGCCTGCTGACAGACCGGAAGAGCTTTTAGAATCAGGGTTTGATACATATTACGGTCAATATCATATATTCCCGACGTGGAAGGCAAAAGATTTTCATCAATTTATAAAAGACAACTTAAAAATGTCGCATAAATACGATAAAGGTAAATCATTGATCGGGTCATTTGCGACACACGACGACAAGAGTCCGATGTCCAACGGCGGTCCTGATTACTGCATGATGACAACAGTCTTGCAATCCACTTTGCCGATGACAAACCCCTATATGATAAGCGGTTTTGAATCGGGTGATGAGTACATATACCCTTACGGAAATAAATATGTAAATAAGACATTCAAAGAATTATTGCAAAACCCCGTATATCAAGACACCATAAGAGCAGTATTAACGAGCAAAGCTACGCCGTATGGAAAACAATTAAAAAAACTTCTTGACAGCGAAGATGTAAACTTAAAAGTTGCAGAGCTTGCTCAAAATCCAGAATACAGCGATATTATAGACTATCTTTCAAACTTTATTCTGACAAAAGACAATATAAAACATTACGTACATACGGAATTTTTGGACATATTCAATGAATCAGCAAAACCGGAAGGCAATTATCCGCAAATAGGAGAACATTGCGGAAAAATGCAAAAACTCAGAATAAAATATCAAGATGTAATAACACAAGGCGACTACATTGAGTTGCCGGTTAAAAATAATAAACTGGATGATGTAATTGCCTATGCAAGATATAAAAACGGAAAAGCGCTCGTAGTAATAGCAAATAAAAACGTAAACGCCAGACAAACTGTCACGGTTAAAGTTCCCGGTTTAAAATCTAATCAAGTACTCAACGACATTGCACCATCATACGGCACACAAAGCTACTACAAAGCAAAGGACGGAGAGATTAGAATAAATCTCGGAAAGGCAAAAGCACACGTTTTTGAACTTGATATTCCGCATTTTGAATCATATTTTAAACCGTCAGAAATCTACAAACAAAATCTCTAATCCGAATATAACAGCGAAAAATAGAAATCTGACAGTGTTTTGAAATTCAGATTCAGACTTGGCTGATGTTAAAGATTTATTTAATCTAAAATCAAAACTGCCCAAAAAACGGACAGAATGAGCAATGAAATTTTATAAAAAAGTTAATACAATCAAGTAATGAAACACAAGATTGTAATAATAGGCGGAGTTGCAGCAGGACCCAAGATTGCGGCGAAATTGCTTCGGACAACGAAATATGATTCTCAAATCGATTTATATACCGAAGAGGATATGATATCGTATTCTGCTTGCGGTATGCCGTATTTTATAGAAGGATTAATAGAGAATTTTGAAAGGCTGATAGTAAGAAAGCCCGAACAATTTGAAGAAAAAGGTGCGCATATCCACCTGAACAAACGTGCAATAAAAATTATTCCGGAAGAAAAAAAAGTCCTAATCCAAGATACAATAACAAATGAAATTGAAACGGTAACATATGACAAACTTGCAATAACAACCGGAGCAAGACCATTTATACCCAAAATACAAAATGTTAATCTAAAGAACGTTTTTACACTAAGAAAACTTCAAGACGCTATCGACATAAGGAACAAAATGCTCGAATCGAAAAGAGCGGTTATAGTAGGCGGAGGCTATATAGGAATTGAAATGCTTGAGGCGTTTGCGGCGAACGATGTACACGTAACGTTAATAGAGCGCTCGCCATATTTATTGCCAATATTTGACGAAGATTTTTCCACAAAAATAAAAGAAGAAATAATAGAGCTTACCAAAGAAAAAGGTAACGTAGAAATTATAACGTCAGAGTCAGTAATAGCCTTCCACGGAGAAGATAAAATAGAAAAAGTAATCACCTCCACCGGAAGGATAATAGAAACCGATTTAGCAATACTTGCAGCAGGAGTAATCCCGAATACAGAATTGGCAAGAGATGCCGGAATAGAGCTCGGCGTAAATGATGCAATAAGAGTAAATAACCGTATGGAGACCTCCGTAAAAGATATATACAGTGCAGGTGATTGCGTAGAAAACTACCACGTAGTTTCAAAACAATATACATGGATTCCGCTGGGTTCATCAGCAAACAAAGAAGGTCGCTGCGCAGCAATAAATATTTCAGATCAATATGACGCATTTCCGGGGATACTCGGTTCAGCAGTAACAAGGTTTATGAACTACACAATGTCTCTGACAGGATTAACAGAACGTGAAGCAAAGAAATCAGGTTTTGACGTGATCACCTCAACAATGACACAAAAAGATCGAGCTGGATATATGCCGCAAGCACAAAGCATTACACTAAAACTGGTAGTAGACAGGCGCACAGAAAAAATTCTCGGAGCCCAAGCAATAGGACAAGGTGATGCAGACAAACGGATTAATACGGTAGCCTCAGCCATAATGGCAGATCAAAAGGTGTGCGAATTATTTAACTTAGATATGACATACGCACCACCATATTCCACAGCAGTTGATCCGTTACTTTCAGCCGCTATGGTTATATATAATGAACTGCACAAATGCTAGGCAGATACTTTTTCTGTGATATCCGTATTTTTAATTTTAATAAGCATATTGCTCAACATAAAAGGCTCAATGCTTGTTTTGGTAAAATCATCCTTGACTAACCACGTAAGACTGCCGTCAATGTATTTTGCATAATGATAACCGGATACTAATGAACAAACTCTGACTGCGTCAATAAAATTTAAGACAGAAACATCCACCGTAACAATTTTACAGTCACTTTTGTCCATATAAGATTTCAGCTTTTTGATATCACGCTGCAAATCATTTGTACAGCACTCAAAAACATAAGTGTTCGTCATACTTTGTACTCTATTTCTAATGGGGGTACATTTTATTAATCGGATTTAATTTTTAAAAATTCAGTAAAATGTAAAAAAATCATCCGTCCGTATGACAAAACTAAAATAAAAACTAATACAAAGCCGACTCCTGTAAAACAAAACTTCTGTACTGCAAAGACATAGCAATATGAGAACTTTCAATATTTAAAGAATTTTCCAGATCGGCAATAGTCCTTGCCAACTTCAATATCCTGTCATAAGCCCTAGCCGAAAGGTTAAATTTAGAAATAGCATTTTTCAAAAGCATTTCGCTCTTATCATCCAATTTACAAAAAATCTTTATCAAATCCGGAGTCAATTGCGAATTTGTCAGAATAGAATAATCTTTATATCGCTGCAATTGGATATTTCTGGCTTTAACAACACGCTCCCTTATTTGAGCGGAAGATTCAGATTTGAAATTTTTGTTTATCAACTCATCAGCACTTAGCCTCGGTACCTCAATTTGAATATCAATTCTATCCAACATAGGACCCGAAAGTCTTGAACGATATCTGGAGATTTGAAATTCGGAGCAGGTACATTTTTTTTGTGAGTCGCCCAAATACCCGCAAGGACAAGGATTCATCGCCGCAAGCAGCATAAAATCAGCAGGATATTTGACTCTGGACTGCGCTCTGGTAATCGTAACCTCACCATCTTCTAAAGGTTGCCTTAAAACCTCTAAAACAGCTCTTGGAAACTCAACAATCTCGTCCAAAAAAAGTACACCATGATGAGCAAGCGTAATTTCACCGGGTTTAGGATTAGTACCGCCGCCAATAATCCCAACAGCCGAAGCACTGTGATGCACAACCCGAAAAGGTCTTTTGTTTATTAAAGGCGAATCCGACCTCAATAAACCGCTAACACTGTAAATTTTAGTAAGCTCAATTGCCTCCTCCAACTCTAAAGGCGGCAATATAGATGGAAAAGTTTTTGACAAAAGCGTTTTACCAGAGCCTGGCGGCCCGCTCATTAATATATTATGTCCGCCTGCGGCGGCTATCTCGAGAGCTTTTTTAGCTTTTTGCTGACCTTTTATATCCTTAAAATCATAAGTATAATTTGTTGTAGTATATTTGTTTAAATAATCGGCAATATCAACTTCACACGATTCCAGTTTCTTGGACTCAACAGGTTCAACCGCAAAATGATTGACAACATCCTCCAATCGGCTTGCTTTCAAAACTTTAATATCAGAAACCAAAGCAGCCTCAACAGCATTTTCAGAAGGCACAACAACCTGCTCAATATTGAATTTTTTCAAACCCGCAACTATAGGTAATATACCGTTAACAGAACGAATTGAACCGTCCAAAGATAATTCCCCGATAAAAGCAGTATTGTTGATAAGCTCTTGAGAAACCAGACCGTCTCTTGCTAATATACCGATTGCAATAGGCAGATCGTAATTAGTCCCCTCTTTTTTTAGATCAGCGGGAGCTAAATTTACGACAATTTTTTTATTAGGAAACTCATATCCGGCATTTTTTATAGCAGAACGAACACGCTCACGTGCTTCAGAAACCGCCGTGTCCGGCAATCCTACTATTGTCATTCCGGGGATCGATTGCACCAAATCTACTTCCACCGAAATTATATACGACTCGATCCCTATTACACTTGCTGTAACTACATGTGATACCATAATCAAAGTGTAGTCTATCATGAGTGCAAAGTAAAGTTTTTTATTTTTTAAATATAAGTTATTATTATCGAAATAATCGTCAAAATCGTGTAAACAACAGTCAAATTCTGAGCTTTGTTAAACACACAAAGAAATTCCTGCTCATTTTGCGGTTCTTTGTCAATATAGTTGTAAACTGATTTGCACAAAGAAATCGCCGGCAATAAAGCAAAAAAGGTTAAAAAATAAGCCAAAGAAACAACCTTTAATATCAAAGCAATAAGCGTAGAAAAATAAGCAAAAAAGATTAAAAAAATCAGAAAATAATAAGCAAATTTTTTATTGCGGCAAATCAAACAAATAGTCTTTTTGCCGTCACACATATCATAATTAAAATCCAAAAATGAATGCGTATACAAAAGAACAACCACCATAATAGCAAACGGCAAAGAAAGCGCTAAAAGCTCAAGCGAAAATTTTTGCATCATAACATAATAAACTCCGATAAAAACCATCGGAGAAAATATCGTGCCAATAATAATCTCACCGCAGCCAAAATAACTTGAAAAAGGATAAATTAAACATAAAACAGAGGTCAATGCCATAATAATAATTATCGGTGTTTTGTATAGATATATGAAATAAAAACCTACAAACAACGCTAAAAGAAAGAGGACCGACATAAAAAACAAAAAGGAAAATTCAGAAATTTGGTTATCGAGAAAATAAGAGCATTTGCCCTTTTGGAGATTGTTCTTAATTTTTTTGTGTCGTTGAAAATCCACAAAATCATCAAACATATTAGCAGCCAGATGCAAAGAAATAATACCCAAAAACGCAATCAAGCCGTAAAAAATATTACCCTGACTAAACACTCCGTAAACAAAAGGTATGAGCCAAGCCATTACAGACATTGGCAAAGAATAAGCCCTTGTACATTTGATAAATAATTGAAAAACATCCGTCATATTAAAGTATAGTACCAGAAAAAAACAGATTTATATTAGCTCAAAGAATAATAAAAAATTCGCATTAACATTTCTTAATAATTTGACAAAAAACTAGCAAAAAAAATTTTAGTGAAACTTCATGCAAGTGTAAACTCCTCTATAAACTCCGTAATACTAATTCTATCCATCTCGGCTCTTGAGAGCCGATTTTTTTTTACGAAAAATTGAGCATAACAATACATTAACCGGAACAAATTTCACCATCAAAAGTTTATTTCAGAGCCTTGCAGGTGGGGCGTGTGATAACAAAGTTGGTAAGATGGCGATCTGATAAAGTATAAAAACATATTGTCACCCCAAAGCCCGAGCGTTGTGGAGTGAGTTACAGAAACTTACTCAAACGACGGTAAGCGAGGTTTGTTTGAGGGCTATG
>CASEVT010000106.1 GCA_949291445.1 uncultured bacterium
ATGTATCCTGTTGATAATGATGATTACCACGATTTGAAAGAGGCTTTGGAAAAACTTAAATTGAATGATTCTTCGATTACTTTCGAGCCTGAGACTTCTTCGGCTCTCGGTTTCGGGTTTAGGTGCGGATTCTTGGGGATGCTGCATATGGAGATTGCTCAAGAACGGCTTGAGCGTGAATATGATTTGTCTTTAGTTACTACTGCTCCTTCCGTTGTTTATAAAGTTTATAAAACTAACGGCGAAATGATTGAGATCGATAACCCTGCTAATCTTCCGCCTCCGCAGTATAGAGATTATATTGAAGAACCTTATGTGAAGGTTAATATTATTGCCCCTAACGATTATACCGGTACTCTTATGGATTTGGCTCAGTCTAAGCGCGGGATATTTGTCAATATGCACTATATTGACAAGATTCGTGTGGATCTTGAATATGAATTGCCTTTGAGTGAGGTTATTGTCGACTTCTATGACCAACTTAAGTCCAGAACCAAGGGCTATGCCAGTATGGATTATGAGTTTAAGGAGTATAAACGCTCCGATTTGGTTAAGCTCGATGTTATGCTCGCCGGTGAGGTTGTCGATGCTCTGAGTGCGATTGTTCATAAGGATAGTGCTTTTCATATCGGACAAAAACTTACTGCTAAGTTGAAAGATATTATCCCTAGACAAATGTTTGAAGTCCCTATTCAGGCTGCTGTCGGCGGACGTATTATTGCTCGTACCAATATCAAAGCGTTGCGCAAAAATGTATTGGATAAGTGCTATGGCGGTGATATCTCCAGAAAACGTAAGTTGCTCGAAAAACAGAAAAAAGGTAAAAAAAGAATGAAGTCTGTCGGTAAGGTTGAGGTCCCTCAGGAGGCTTTCATGGCCGTTCTTTCTCTTAACGATGACTAGTCTCTTTTTATAATAAATTTGATTTTTATTTTTTTAAAGATAGTACATTAATACATCCTATTGATTATACATTGGTATATTTTATCTTTTTGTTATGTTGTTTAAACTACTTATACATCAGAGAGGCAATGTTGTTTCTTCTCTGAATATCAGTTCTTAAATATCAGCCGCTTCGGATTTTACATTTTTGTAAAATTTCACTCTGGAACCGGATAGTTTGCGGCAGATTATTATCGTAACTTAGGGAGGTTTGGCAATGCTTACGGATAGATATGCTGACAGTTTGAACCAGAGAAAGGAAATTGAATTTAATAATATTAGTAAAGAAATTCTTCCTTGGCTGGAAAATCTGGCTTTTGAACATAATTGTAAAATTGAACGCAAGGAGTGGAAAAGCAAATATAATTCTTATGTCATTTATGACTATGAACCGTTTTGCTCGGATGGATTTGAAATTAGTTTGGTAATTTCATCCAATAGTAAAGAACATTTAGAGTTCTTAAAATATTTATATGAAAACAAATTAAGTACTATTGAATATCTTAATAATTGCGTAATTAGTTAATATTTGTTTAGTGCACAGTTTTAGATTTCTTTAGCTGTGCATGGCCTGTTTCTGATTATTGAGGCAGGCAACCAATTCGGGCTTTGCCCGATGGGACAGTCGAAGGTGTAACACGGTTTTATTAAACTCGCTTCGGCTGTTCTTTATTTATTCGTTGTGTTTTTCTTTATATCCCACCATGTAATACTGCTTTTAGGACTTTACTCGCTTGAATTATTGCTCTTTGTGCCGGTGGGGGTTCTTTTATTCCGTTGATTGCCATAAATCCGTGTGTTTCGCCTTTGTACTTTATACCAAGTATATCCGGTTTTGTGGTAAATGTGTTTGTATCCTTGCTTTGCTCTTCGGGGTCGTGTTTGGAGGTATCTGTTATCAGTAACGCCGGTGGTAAGCTTTTTATTTTTTCTTTTCTTGTCATAAATGGTGAGCTGTATTTTTCTTTTTCTATGCAAAGTTTTTCAAGATATAATTCTTTGCTGCATTCGGCTTCTTGTCTACATAATCGATGGGATTGAAGAAATTTTGTTATTTCGTTTTGTTTGAATTTTGATTTTGTTATTGGATAAAAAAGAGTTTGAAAGCTTATTCTTGGCCCTTTATTCTCTTTTGTTAATATTGTAAGTATTGTTGCCATGTTCGCGCCGGAACAGTCGCCTGAGATTGCTATTTTGTTTTTTTTTATTTTGAATTCTGCTGCGTGTTTGTAAAAATAATCTATTGTTTCATAACATTCACTCAGGGCTGTTTCAAATTCGATTTTGGGCGTTAGATTGTAGCTTGGAAATATTACTATTGAGTGTGTAAGGTAGGATAGTTGTTTGATTAATTTGTCATGACTTATAAAACTGCCTGCTGTCCAACCTCCTCCGTGTATGTAAAAAATTGCCGGTAATTCCTCTTCTGTATCTGCCGGCTTCACTACTCTGACAAAAAGGTTCTCTGTCGGTCCGAGTTTTAGATGTAAATCTGTCGTTTTGGTTAGGAATTGTTCTTGTATATTGCTTTTTATTTTGTTCTTCTCTTCAAATATATCGGCGTATACCGTGGGGTTTAGGGTGTATTCTTTGTTTATTGCCTCAATAAGCTCCGTTTCTTCACCGTAATTAAAACACACTGCTTGGCGATTTTTCATTTATTGCTCTCCAAAATTGCTTATACAGTGTGTAGTATAAACTGATTATTTAAACCTAATACCCCATAGCGGGCTAGTTATTTAGTCTAATTATTCAAAAGCCTTTATCAGTTTGTATATGAGTTGTTGTGTTTCGGGATTTTTTGAGCGAAATATTTTTACGATATTCTTTTCTAAATCTACGGATTCTTTGTGATGGTTAAAATCAAAAAGTTCTTTCTCTTCTACTCCCAATGCCGATACCAGCCGTTCCATCGTCGCTGCACTGGGGTAATTTTGACCCATTTCGATTTTTCCAAGATTTTTGTAGTCAATATCGATAATTTCAGCCAGAGCTTCTTGCGTCATTTTTCTTTTTTTGCGTAGCTCCCGTATTCGTTTACCCAGAAGTATTTTGAGTTGCATATTTTCTCCAGTAACTACATTATAGTTACATTTACGGAAAGAAATTACCGCCACTAAGATGTCAAAAGGATTGACTTAATATTTGCAACATATTAAAATGAGAAAAACAGAAGTATTATTCTGATATTGAATAATACTGCAGTGCTTAAATGGCATATGTCCAGCAATGGAGAAGATGATCCTTCTCCATTTTTTTCTGTCATGCCCGTATTTTTTTTAGTCCTACTCTTTAAATTTTAAAATGTTCTGCAATTGACTTGGTATTGCAATTCATTATTCATTAATTTTTCTTGAAAAATTTGCTAATCTTCCTAAAAATTGCTTGACCTCTAATTACCGGTCTTTGAGTATCTCTGTATTTTGCATTCTATGATTTTGGGGAGAATCGGATGTCTGCTTTTATTTTTTTAGCTGAAGTTGTTTTTTTTTCAAGGATAAATCTTCTAAAAAACAAGCACCTATTACTCCTGAAAAATCTCCCAATTTTGCTTTATTAAAATGTGTAGCTTGTGCAGGGATGGGTAATGCTTTTGCTTTTGCCTTTGTTACCGTTCTTTCATAAAAAATATCGATAGCTTCTATCAAACCGCCGCCAAGTATTATCAATTCCGGATTGTAAAAATTCATCACGGTTGCAAGTCCGTTTGATAAATAGTCGGATGCCTCAAAAAGTGTCTGGGTTACAAGTTCGTCATTTTGTTCCAGTGCTTTTTTTATCATCTTAGAGCTGATTTGTTTGCTATCTTTCATCAAGTCTGTAATAAGCGAATGCCGCCCTTTTTTCAATGCTCCGGTAATTCTGTGTTCGATGGCAGTTCTTGATGCGTATGCTTCAAGACATCCATTGCCGCCGCATCCGCAGGGCCTGCCGCCGGCATCAACAATTATATGCCCTATTTCTCCCGCCGTTCCTGAGGCTCCGTAGTATATTTCTCCGTTTCGTGCTATGCCGGAACCTATTCCTGTTCCTACAAATATGCATACAACATTGTCGTAGCCTACTCCGGCTCCGAATTTTATTTCGCCAAGCGTTGCTATCCCTACATCATTGCCTATAAATGTGGGTATAAAAAACCTGCGTTCCAATATTGCCTTTAGGTTGATATTGGAACAATTTAAATTTGGTGCTGATATTAATATTCCTTTTTCTCTGTTTACCTGACCCGGCGCTCCTATGCCTATTGAACTGATTTGTGAAATATCAAGGCGTGACTCTTCTATCAATTCGTTTACCGATTGAATAACTTTATTCACCACATAATCAGAGCCGTTTTCACTTCTGGTTTTGTGTTTATTGAAACATTCTACATGTCCGTTTTCTTTATTGACAAGTCCGGTTAAAATTTTTGTTCCGCCTAAATCAATTCCTATTGCGTAATTGGGCATATATCTCTCCAGATTCTATACTAGGATTATATCATGTTTTTTGTTTTCTTATAAGTTGATTACTTTTAGTATGTCGTCAAGATTTGATGAAGTCTTTTTCACTTCACATCCGGAATATTTAATAGCAGAATCAGGATCTTTCAATCCGTTGCCCGTCAATATACACACAATCTTCTTATTTGATTCTATTAGTCCCAGTTTTTTAGCTTTTATTACTCCGGCTACTGATGCTGCACTTGCCGGTTCTGCCAGTATTCCTTCGGTTGATGCCAGCAGCTTGTATGCTTCAATAATCTCCGGATCATTTACGCAATTTATTATTCCTCCGGATTTGTCTCTTGCGTTTTCCGCATGCTTCCAGCTTGCCGGATTGCCTATTCTTATTGCTGTCGCAATTGTTTCAGGCTTCATTATCCTTTCACCTTTTACTATTGCGGCGGCTCCTTCTGCTTCAAATCCCATCATTTTAGGCAGGTGTGATATTTTTCCGAGTTTATAAAATTCTTCATACCCTTTGAAATACGCTGTTATGTTACCTGCATTTCCTACCGGAATAAAATGATAATCCGGCGCATCTGCAAGTGCTTCACATATTTCAAATGCTCCTGTCTTTTGTCCTTCGATTCTGTAAGGGTTGACTGAATTTACCAGTGTTATCGGGTATTTTTCCGATATTTCTATTACCCTCTCTAATGCTTCATCAAAATTGCCTTTTATTGCTATGATTTCTGCTCCGTACATCATTGCCTGTGAAAGCTTTCCTAGTGCTATATATCCATCCGGAATTAATACATAGGTCTTCAGTCCGGCTTTGGCTCCGTAGGCGGCTGCGGATGCGCTTGTGTTCCCTGTCGATGCACATATGATGGCTTTTGAACCTGCTTCTTTAGCTTTGGTTACTGCCATCGTCATCCCTCTGTCTTTGAAGCTTCCTGTGGGGTTTGCGCCTTCAAATTTTAGGTATATTTCATTATCAATGCCTATCTTTTTTGCCAGATTATCCGCTTTTATCAGTGGCGTATTACCTTCATTTAATGTTACTATCGGGGTTGTATCCGATACCGGTAAGTATTCTCTGTATTTGTTTATTAAGCCTTGATAGTGATTCTTTTCCATTTTTTTATTCCTGTTTTATTCCATTACTCGTATTAAGTTATTTATTTTAACTATTCTATTGTTGTTTTTTAGTTCCGAAATTGCATTTTGTATGTCCGATTCTTTACTTGTTTCTGTTATTACCACAATTTGCGCAAAATCCTCTTTACACACTCCTTTTTGCAATACGCTTGCTAAATTTATCCGGTGCCGTCCGCAAATTTCGCCTATTGTTCCTATTACTCCCGGGATATTTGCTGCGGTTATTGATATATAGTATTTGTTCTCTGTTTCTTCTATGTCTGTTTGTTCTGCTTTTATTTTATGAGTGCATTTCATCATTGGCAGCGGATTCTCTTCATTTATTTCTTTTTGTATTGCTATAATATCTCCGACAACTGAGCTGGCTGTAGGCATTTCCCCCGCTCCCGGACCTGCAAACATTACTTTACCTACGGGGTGACCTTCCAGTAAGATTGCGTTGGTTACATCATTTATTGTTGATAGAATGTTCGTGTTCGGTACCAGCATAGGATGAACTCTTACGTCTACCTGTCCGTCTTTTTTTAGCTCTGCCAGTGCTATTAATTTGATTTTATAACCGAGTTCATCTGCAAATTTCATATCATTTGCACTAATTTTTGTTATGCCTTCTCTATGTATTTTATTTATGTCGATTTTTTTGTTAAGTGCAATTGTTCCGAGTGTCGCTATTTTGTATGCTGAATCGTAGCCTTCTACGTCTCCTGTCGGGTCTGCTTCTGCGTAGCCCAGCTGTTGAGCTTCTTTCAATACTTCCTCATATGAAACATTTGATTCTTCCATTTTTGTTAGGATGTAGTTCGTTGTTCCATTTAAGATTGCGGCTATTTTATCAATTTTATTTCCTGCTAATGTCGTTTTTATGGGGGTTATAATCGGTATTCCTCCTGCTATTGCTGCTTCATACAGGATTACTACATTATTTTCATTCGCAAGATTGAATAACTCTTCGCCTTTTTTTGCTAATAATTCTTTGTTTGCTGTTACTATGTGTTTTTTATTTTTTATTGCTTTTTTCAACAGTTCAAAGGCGGGCTCTATACCTCCTATAACCTCTACTACTATATCTATGTCCGGATCTTCCACTATTTCATAGGGGTTTGTTGTTAGCAGATTTGGGTCCAGATTTTCTATATTCCTTTTTTTATTTATATCTCGTACTGCTATTTTTTTTATAAATATGTCCGAATTCTCTCTGAGGACTTTTACTACTCCTCCTCCGACTGTTCCCAGACCTATAAGTCCTATATTTACTCTACTCATTTTTATCCTCTTTTTGGTTATATTGTCTATTTAAGCATAAAAATACACAAATCTATGCAAGAAGTTTTTTGTATGCGTTAAATATTCCAGTGGCGTCAAGATTTGTACTTACCGTGATTGTTTTATATAGTTCTGCTCTTGGTGCCCATTTTTCTATTAAGTCTTGTTTATAAAATACTGCTACTGTCGGAACTTTTACCGCATTGCCTAGATGCAACGTCCCTGTATCAACACTTATCAGTGCTTCACTTTGTTCCAGTAACCTTGCCATTTGGCTTATGCTTGTTACATCCGTAAGATCTACAAATTCCAGACATCCTTTTCTTTTTAATTCATCTGCGTAATTTCGCGCTATTTTTCCTGCGCCGTAAAAAAATATTGTTTTGCCGTCTTCTTTTAATTTCCTTATTAATTCTATTGCTGTATCTACGGGCATGTCTTTTTCCCTTAGTTTGCTTGTTGTGCATAGGGCAACTGTTTTTTTTAGGTCAAAATTGTTCGTTATGTTTTCAATGAATTTGTCTTCTGTTTTGGGCGTGATGTACTCTATCGGAACAATCTCCGGTTCTTCATTTGTTAGCGCACGGATGTAATTTGCGTATAAATCTTGCATGTGAATTAGCCCGCAGTTGTTTGTTTGATTTTCTGTTAAAAAGATTTTCTTGAATTTTTTACAGCTTGAGATAATATGTTTTGCTTTTAAAAATTTTGCTAAAAGTATTCCTCGATCGTTAGCATTCATTACAAATACTGCATATATTTTGTCTTTGTACGGAAAATTTTGAGCAAATTTGTACAGGCTTCTTATACTTTTGTGTTCTCCCCTTTTATCCAGCTCGTATGCTTCATCGACATATTTTTGGTATTGCGCAGCTTCTTTAAATGGTTTGCTCGTTATAAAGATTATCTTTGAGTTTGGGTAATACTTCTTTATGTTATGGCATAGGGTGTTCGTTAATAAAGTGTCACCGAAAAATAAAAAATTTGTTATTATAAAAATTTTTGTTGAATTGTCCTCTTGCATAATCCCTAGCTCTTCTCCGTTTTAGATGTCTTAGTCAACCTGTCGTACCCGATATGCTTCGCCTACCAGTCGTGTTTTTTTGTTGTATGCAAATTATCCAATCCAGTGTGAATTTAATTTTCCGGCTTTATTGTATATGTATGCCTCTGTCGGGGAGACTTTTACTATTAAATGGGTAAATATACCATTATTGTTATAATGATATTGGATCTTAGGGTAGGTCTGTTTATTATATTGCTCTTCTATGGCTACTGACTTCAGTTTTCCCGTATCACTCCAGTAGTAGTATGTGTATTTAGGGTCATTTTTGAAACAAACTGCGTATACCTCTGCATTACCCAGATCGAACATTACAAGGTCTCTGTCTGAATAATATATTCCGCTTTTTATTGCATTTTTATTTTCACAAAAATCCAAATCTTTTACCCGACCCTTTATTGTGTTCACCGGCAATTCTTTTACTACTTTTTTCAAGGAACTTTTCTTTATATCCTCAACATTATATATTAAACCGCCGGTTAATACTTCACAAGAGACCTCTATTTGTGTACATAAACAAGCTAACAGTACTATTAATATTTTTTTCATTCTTACTCGCTTCTGTTATTATTTATTATAATCTATATTATACTCATTTATAAAAAATTTAAAGGTTTGTTTATGAAAAAGATATTTTTATTTGCAATTATATTGGCGCTCACCGCTGTTTCGGTTATGACAAGTTCGGCTTTGGCTTCTTGCTATTTGGATTCTTTGGAATTGCATAAGTCGGTTATACAAAAGGCAGAGAATAAAGTTACGGACTCTCATAAAACTGTATCTCTCTGGTCTCCGGCTTATCATTTTCTGCCTGTTGACGGTTGGTCAGGTCTGTTTTCCGGTCTTTCATATTTCAACGGCGGTTATAACTTATTTTATTTCAACAACCCGTTTGCCTTAACTGATTCCAAGAAGTATCTGGGGCATTCTTTGAGTAATGATTTGCTAAGGTGGGCAAGATTGCCTATCTCACTGGCTGCCGTCGATACTTATGATTCGGGTGATTTGGGGGCTGGTTCCGCTATTGAGAAGGATGGACTTTTTTATCTCTTTTATTCGGGTCTGCAAAAAGATGTTAATTTGACTCAAAAAACTGTTAATCTCGCACTAAGCAAAGATGGTGTCAGTTTTATTAAACATGCCAATAATCCTATAATATCTCCTCCAAAAGGCGATTTCTCCCAATCTAAGTTTGATTCACCTTACATATGGATGCATGACAATCGATTCTATTTGCTTATTGCTTCTGCTAATAAGTCCGGTACTGAATCTAAGTTGCTTTTGTATCGCTCGAAAAATCTCTTGGATTGGGAGTTGTTTAATGTAATTGAAAATCCTGAGTCTGAATCGCGTATCTGGGAGTATCCTTCCTACATTGAAATGAAGGGCTTTAGCGGTATTTTACTCTCCTATAAGGATTCTCAAAATTCAAAAAATTCTCAGTCTGTTTCTTATCGCTGCGGGATTATCCCGGGGACTATTGATTATTCTTCGGGAAAGTTTACTCAAAAGGGTGATTTTCAATTCATCGATTATGGTTTTGATTATTATGCCCCCCAGATCTCTAAAATCGATGAGAATAAGTACTTGGTTTGGGGGCATTTGATGGACTACCAAAATAATCCTAACGGCGATTTTATTACAGGTGCGATGCCCCGTATTCTCTCTTATTCTGACAATAAGGACAATAAAATCATCGTTAATCCGATTCCTCAATTTACTTCTTTAAGAGAGTCCAAACTTTCTTTTAAAAATTTTAATGTCTCTCATCCTGCTATTTTGAAAGGGTTTGTCGGTGATGCGTATGAAATTGAGACTCTTATTGATTTAAGATTAGCGAAAAATTTCTCTTTAAAATTAAGGACTTCTGATGATGAAGAAACTGTATTGTTTTATGATAAAGTTAAACAATTGTTTATTTTAAACCGTGAAAAGTCCGGTATTTTGCTTGATGGCAGTCGCGGTGTTAATATGCCGTTGAATAATAACTGTATAAAACTTCATGTGTTTGTCGATAAATCTTCCATAGAAGTCTTTATTAATGACGGTGAGGCTGTTCTCAGTTCTCGGATTTTTCCTTCCGAAAAATCTCGGAATTTGAAAGTCTCTGCCCTTGGCAGAGCTAAAGTTAAATATTTTAATTTCTATAAATTAAATATTGTGCAATAATATAGTCATGCTTGGTAATTAATTTTTATTTCTAATCATTAATTATCAGTTTTGCCGGTGTAGCTCAGTTGGTAGAGCAACTCATTCGTAATGAGTAGGTCGCGGGTTCGAATCCCTTCACCGGCTTAGCTTTTTATTGTTCCGTATGTCGTGGTTTTATCTGTATTTATTTGGTTTTATGTAAATTTTTAAAAATATATCTTTTGAATTTGAACAAATTCTCGGGTATATCGTTTATATTATTGATCTGTTGAAAAGGAGGTCAGGCATGCCAAAATATTTAGTTTTTTTAATTTTGTTTTTGGTTGGGCTTTCTGTTAGTGCTCAAACAAATTTTTCTCAAAATGCTTCTTATCCATACCAATCAGGGTTTACTACGGGCGGGTGCCGGCAGTATAGTGAGGGTAATGTTGACTATCTGATGCTGCCGTGGGTGAACAAAAATAATGTTCTTGCTCAAGGTCCCAGAGCTATTCCTAATGCTGACCCTTATGTTATTGAGGTTGATAATATTAAATATATGATGATTAAGGATAATAAAGACGGTATATGGAATGAATTGGATATCCTCGGATATAATGATCCTAAAGAAAATCTCTTTCTCTCTCTTGTCTATCTGAATACCGATCCTGACGGTTCAAAATTAAGTGCTAAAGAATTGAAAAATGCGGGTGTGCGCTTTGTTGCAATCGGTTCTGACGGAAAATTGCTGCTGAACGACAGCTCAAAGGATTTTGATCTTAATAGAGTTGATTATATTGATTTAGCTAACTTAAAACAACTTGCTAATGGTGAGGATACCGGTATATTCGGTCATTTCGATTTGTATCTGAAACCGAAAAACGGATCGCCCAGACTGATTATCGGGCATGTTACTTTCGATAAGAAGATGAATCTTAAGGAATTGTTCTAGTAGTCGGTATTTTTGAATGAAAATATTTAGATTGATTATAGTCATTTTTGCTTTTTTATTTCCGGCAAACTCTTCATTTGCTGCGGAATATTCCGGCCTTTATTTGCTAAAGGATACTACTTTGAATCAAGCATCGCAGATTGTTGAATTCTACTTAAACGGGCTTGATGCTCAGGTTAAAACTGATTCGGGTAAATATTTGGTTTACCCTGAGAAAAAATCTGATGAGTCAGATGTGTTTCATGTGATTATTCTAAAATCCGCCCAAGAAAATCTGTATTTATTCTATTATGCCAGTGATAAGACAAAGGCTTTTGATGATATACTCAAAAAAAGGTTCAAGGCGAAGAATATTTCTTATAAAACTGTTAGAAATAATTCCCTGAAGGATGTTTTTTTGTCTTCTGCGAAAGAGTTTAATGCCTCATCCGGTATAAAATCAAAGGTAGTTTATGATTTTAGTGACGAGGCTCAGGCTAAATTTGATGCTAAGAATCCATCTAACTTCGATATGCCAGATTTGCAGTCCTCAAAAAAATCTGCGCAAAAAACTAATCCGACTCTAAATAATACTCAAAATAACGATATTCCCAATCAACAACGTAAGCTTCTCAAAGGTCACGTTGTACAAATACCTGAGGGTTCAAGTTTTAATGTCAATTTGCAATCTACCATAAATTCGCAAAGTCTGGCATCTAACGATGCTATTGCCGCTACTTTGACTGAAGATTGGTATTATAACGATATGTTGATAGCACCTAAGAATAGTGTCGTTTACGGTGTGGCTGTTGATACTCAAAAGGCAGGACTTGCTTATAAGAACGGTCAATTGGGTATAACTTTTAATGAACTTTTGACTCCGAGCGGTCAAAAAATTAGCCTGTCCACAAATACGGTTATGCTTAAAGTCGATGCAAGCAGAGTACTTAAGATTACTGGCAATGTGCTTTGCGGGGCAGTTATGGGGCTTTTGACCGGTACTGTGTATACTTTGATTTCAGGTGGTAATGTTGCTAAGGGTTTGGCTGTCGGTGCCGCCGCCGGCGCTGCCGGCGGCTCTCTGTTCGCTGTTACCAGAACAGGGCAGGATGTCGAGTTGCCTGCAGGAACGAAACTTAACATTCGTTTGACTAAACCTATGACTGCTGAACTTGACGGCTAATTTGATATTAAAATTTGGATTTTTAAAGTTATATTAAACTTCAATGATAAACGATAGCTTTGTTCAAACTTATTGCTCTCTGTTTAAAAACAAAGAGCAATAAGTTTGTAATTTTATAATTTTTTTGTGCTTACTGTTGAAGCGGTTGTGCTTCTTGATTATTCGCAGGTGTGGTTATTATTTCTGTTCCGATTTCAACAAAATAATCTTTTTCATTAATTGATTGTTCTGCTTCTTTTATTCCGCTTAAATTTGTCATTCTGCAATTTACAAGTTGGCGGGGTTCTTTTCCGCTTATCATTGCATTCATTCTTTTATAGCATAATTGGTATTCATTCGGAGCTTTTTGTTTGTAGTAAATGCAGTAGATGTTGTGTGATGTATTGTCTATCATTCTGCCCAAGACTGCTTTTTCATATGTCTGTCCGTTAAAATTGCTTTTGAAAACTGTCTTGTACGGGTTACAAGTCGATAAATTCTTCAAAAAATAATCCGTTGCCGCAAATGTACAGCCTGAAAACATTGTCAAGGCTATACCTACTGTTAATAATTCTTTCTTCATCTTTCCTCCTGACCGGTTTACTGTCATTATAGCATGTATTTTGAGGCTTTTTGCTTCTTGCTCTATTTTCTTTACTTTTTTTACAATTATGTAAATTCTTTTTAACATAATCTTAGTTTTAATAACAAAAAATTTTTTTTTAGGGTTTCTATTTCTACAAGGTTATTTGTATCGTTAGGAGAGAATTAATGAGAATTTCGTCTGTTAATCTTGTTACTTATGGTCTGAATGATAGGGCTTTCTCGCAGAACAGTTCCGCTTTTCAGAATAATTCCAATTCCAAAAGCTCTGATGCTTCTGTTTTTAATGTTGTGCGTCCGGATCTGTTTTTGTGTTTTAAAGGTTCTGACAGAAAAACTGTTCCTGATATAGATTATTTTAGTTTTCGAATGCTTTCACCGAACATGAAAAAGCTTATGCGAAAAAAATGTGTTGAATTTAATAAAAAAGTAAAAAGTGACGAATTAGAAAATGAACAAAAAGCTTATTTACCTTTGTTGAATGACAGAGATATGGCTCAGTTTATAAAAGTATGTGAAGGGTATAATAAGCTGAAGGATGACCCTATTTTATGTTTGGGTAGAAGTCCTAAATGGTTCTTGAATACTGCTTTATGGATGGATGGCGGGATTGATAACTATAAGTTTGTTGCTTTTTCTAAATTCTGGTATCGTAATCAATATGGTGAAATAATCAGGATGGATTCCTGCGCTCCGACGACTGAGGAAGAAAAGGCGTATCGAAGATATTTGAAATCTATTCAGTGTGACCCTAAACATATTGTTGATGTTGCAAGAAAAACCGGTAAAAAAGTTGTTATTACTGATTATATTAATACCGGTAAGGGGGTGACTTCATTTTTGGATTTGATGTCTAGATATGCCGAAAAAGAAGGTGTGCTTGAAGAATTCGCTAAATCAATTCGAATTTATGGCATTGGTTCTTTGGAGTATATGGAAAATTTTTATAATGATGATGAGGAAATCTCTATTCCTCACGTACAAATGCCTGAAAAACTCCGCCCCTGGTCAAGAGAAATACCGCAGGAGTACCATGATATGCCTTTGAGCGTCTTTGAGCAGATGCTTGTTAATGAAAATACCAATGAATGTCGTGCTACTTTTTATCCTCATGAGGTTTGGACTGTTTATCAACCTGACAGATTTAAAACCGGTTTGCTTTCTGATAAACAAATCGCTAATTTAAAGAAAAAATGTCCGAGAAGTGCGACGAATTTTACTCCTGCTATGAGAGATTATAGAAACCTATTGAACTTTCGTATATTAGATTATCTTGAACAACACGGAATGATGCGCAGTTCGCTAGGTTCTAAACAGTGGGATTAGTCAGCTATTTGTCTCTATTTTTTTATTCTGGTTAAAAATATCTCTGCAAAAGGTCCTTCATAATCTTTGTAGAGTGAATATATCCCTTCAGGTAGTTTTTTGTTGTTCATTAGTGCGTTAAAGGCACAGGCAATGAATTCTGCTGGTGAAGAGGTTGCATAACCGGATAGATGCTTTTTTATTAATTTTAAGCTCTGTTTATCATTATGAAATTTATTAAATATTGAAAAATCTTTGACTCCGTCTTCGATTAATTCATTATATTTACCCATCTGTTTGTAGTGCTCAGTTATTTGCATGTGATTATAGTGACCCAGTTCGTGTAAAAGGTCTTGGGTTTTTGACGGTATATTTATTATGTTTACTTCAACTGGTGAGCAGTAGCCCGAATATCTCCCTTTTGCCGTTTGTTGTAATGTCAGTATCGGCGGAAAGTGTGCTTCTCCTCGTGTTTCATTGTATACGTCTGTTAGTGTTCTGTTTATTGAATTTGCTGAACTTACATCTTTTACATCAAAGTTTATTATGTGAAAATTTTTGTATGCAAACTCTTCCGCTTCTTCCAGTGTCTTTGCTTTTGTATATGTTAGCATTTTAAATCCGTTATCAGTTTTTTTATTTTTAGTCGCAGGTTTGCTTAATAAATTATCTAATATCGTATTTTTTGTGCTATTTTCAGCTTTAAAATTGTTTACTCTGGTTTTGTTTGTTGTAATGTTTCGGATTTGCATAGTGATAATAAGTAAGAACAAAAAATAATTTGCTAGTGATCAAAAATCTCTCGGTTTAATTTTGTTTACCCAGTTCGCTTCAATTGTTTCGAGCGAAATTCCTTTTGTTTCGGGTACAAAATAGTATACAAAAAAGATACAGATTAGTGAAACAACTGCAAACATCCAAAATGTATAAGCTTCCCCTATCCTGTTAATTAGTGGTAAAAATGAAAATACTACAAGAAAATTGAATCCGAAATTCGCAACAGTACATAAACTCATTGCAACTCCTCTTATTCTTAGCGGAAAGACTTCTGAAACCAAGATCCAGCCGATAGGTCCCAGACTGCAAGCAAAACATATAATATATAGTCCCAGACTGCCTACTGCTACCCATTTTAAATATGCGCCAAGAATTTCTGAAAATTGGAATGCGCAACCTAAACATATCAAACTTACCATTATACCTGTAAGTCCGAAATATAAAAGCGGTTTTCTTCCCAGTTTGTCTGTAAATGCTATTGCAACTATAGTCATTAAGAAGTTTATTATTCCTATTCCCATTGCTGCGTATATTGCGCTTATGTTTGAATCAAATCCTGCTATTTTAAATATTGTCGGTGCGTAGTAAATTATTGTATTTATGCCGGTGCATATTTGTGCAAACATTATTCCTATTCCTACAATAAGCGGCATTATCATCCAGGTGTGAAATTCAAATTTTTTGTTTTTGGAGTTTAGTTCGTCTTTTAGGGTTGCTTTTATTTGCTTAATTTGTTCTTCCGGATCTGTTTGCGGTTCAATTTTTTTAAATACTTTTTTTGCCTCTTCATCTCTATTTTTGCTTAACAACCATCTTGGTGTGTCACCGAGGAATGACATTCCTATCAACAGTATCGTCGCCGGTAAAACCCCTGCCAGAAGCATCCATCGCCAGTTGTATATTGCCGCGGCAAATGCTCCGTTTATCAGATATGAAAATAAAATGCCTGCTGTTATTGCCCATTGATACAATGAAACCAGCATTCCTCTGATGTTTTTTGGTGAAACTTCTGAAAGGTACAATGGTACCACAAAATTTACCATTCCGACTGCGAGTCCTACCATTATCCTTGATACAATTAATAATTGTACATTTGGGGAGATTGCGCTTAAAATTGAGCCTGCAATGAAGATTATTGCTGTCGCTATTATTATTTTCTTTCTGCCGAATATATCTGCTAAAATGCCATTTGCTGCCGCTCCGATTACGGCACCTATCAGGACTGAGCTTACCAGAAAACCTTGAGTGTAATCGTTTAGCTCCCAAGTTTCATTTATGAATAATAATGCGCCTGATATAACACCCGTGTCGTATCCTGATAACAGTCCGCCTAATGATGCAACGATTGCAACTACATATAACCAGAAATGTACGATTTTCATCTTTTTACCCCGTTTTATTCTCTGATATTATAATACTTCCATTTTTTTCTATTTTTAATCCTCTTAATAGTTGCTTTTTGATATTTTGTTACAGTACCTTTATAATTGATTTATTGATTATAATTTTGGAGGCTATTATGAATATTGTTTTGTTGGAATCTCTCGGCATTAGTGATGAGTTGATGAAAAATTATATTTCTGAATTTGAAATGATGGGTCATTCTTTTCGTTATTATGAACGGGATGATGATATTGATGTGCAAATTGACAGGGCTAAAGATGCTGATATATTGATAATTGCCAATATGCCTTTGCGTGGTCAGGTTATCAAACGGTGTAATAATTTGAAATTTATTGATGTCGCATTTACCGGTGTGGATCATGTTGATTTGGATGTTGTTAAGTCGAAAAATATTGCCCTGAGTAATGCTTCTGGCTACTCTAATGATTCCGTCGCAGAGTTGACTGTTTGTATGATGTTATCTCTATTAAGAAATGTGCCGGCTGTTGATAAATTATGTCGGGAGGGTAAGACTAAAGACGGGTTTGTTGGAAATGAATTGCGTAATAAAACTGTAGGTATAATTGGTACCGGTGCAATCGGTATGAGTGTCGCCAAGTTGTGCCGTGCTTTTGGGTGTAATATTATTGCTTATAATGGTTTTTCTAACAAAAAAGATTCTGATTTTATTAAATACATGCCGCTTAGGCAGATGCTTTCGCTTGCGGATATTGTTACATTGCATTGTCCTGTTTCTGAACTGTCTAGAAATCTTATTAATCAAGAAACTATATCTTTTATGAAACCCGGTGCAATACTTATTAATGCGGCGAGAGGTCCGGTTGTTGATTCGGTTGCACTCGCTAATGCTTTAAATAATAATTTGATTGCGGGTGCAGGTATTGACGTTTTTGAATCTGAACCGCCTTTGGATGTTGATCATCCGCTTTTGCATTCTAAAAATACTATCGTTACCCCGCATGTCGCTTTTGCGACCCGCGAATCCATGCAAAAACGTGCTGGAATTGTTTTTGAGAACATCAGACAATGGCTGTGCGGAAATCAAATTAATAAAATTTGTTAGCAAATTTTATTATTACAGGTTTTATAGCTTGTATGAGAATTAATCTTGATTTTTTTAAAAAATTTTTACCTACTCCTGTTATGCGAGGTTGTTTAGACTGTAAAAAAATCAGACCTGCATTTACTCTTGAAAAAGATGTTTTTAATTCTCAACTGCAAAATAGGCAAAATAATTTTAAAGATTACTTCGTAAAATTATTTAATCCCTATACAAGAATGTACTGCTTTTCTAACTTGAGACTCGATTTGTCCAAACCTTGGAAGTTTAGTCTGTGCAAAACGAATGCAAATTTGCTGCGCCATGAGCCGTTAGCATTAAAATTTCATCCTGATAATGTTGCTACCGTTTTTAGAAAAGTTAAAGACAGAAGTACGGGAAATATTAAAAGAGTTCCGTTTAAAGTTAGAGTGCTTACTTCTTCTGATAATGAGTGGACTACTACCTACCATTTTATGTCAAACGATTTGAAAAAAGAGGTCGGGTATGTGAGTATAGGGGATTATAGACTATTAGAAAAAAATAATAAAAATGAATTTTTAAGAACAAAATTTTATGACCGTCCTTTATTGAAAAATTACAAGCGACAAGGTGTAACCGGCGATAGGATTAAAATATTGTATCTGCAAAATTCCGATGATACCGTTTATTCCGGAATCGGTTTGTTGGCGGATAGGCTCGCTGTGGAATATTGTCTTAAAAATAATTTGCCTCTAAATATCGTCTCCGACGCTGATATTGGCTCTCATATCGCTCATTATAAAAGAGGTAAAAGATTTTTACCGTTCACAAAGGGCTGGTATAACTCTGCTGCTTTTTTTGAAAAATATAACGATTTGAATCCTAATCGAGTTATTAGAAATTTACTCTTTTCTTCTGTCAAAAATAATGAGATGATCGATTTGAGCGGTTTGGGGGCTTTGCCTATGTATCTGCCTAAAAAACTTGCGCAAAAATATGCTCAACTCGCCAAATCTTCACCTATTATTCATGATTGATTGTAGCTGTTTTTCCTTGTATCGCTGCTTCTATTTTAAGCTATATATTAATTTTCTTCGGTTTCGATTTTATGTATTTTTCTACATTAGTGCGTAGTTCCCGAAAATAAGTACGATTGTTGATAAAATCAATAAATTTGTCATAATGCTTCCCTGTGAGTACATATAATATACTTTTTTCTTCATTCTTTTTTATTTTGAGTGTTAATATGTCAGCGGCTTTTTCTTGATATTTTATTCTGACTTTTTCAATTGCCTCGTTTTCACCTTTAAATTTTAAAAATTTTCCAAATGTCGGATGGCTAGTGTGTGTGTTTGTTACATTGGTTATCATGTTTTCTCCCAATCGGCTTATATTTCTTATAAGTGTTCTAAAAATAAAATTTGCTATTGCTTTTATTTTATAAACACTATATTAATATATTTTTATGATATTTGTTTGAGTGTTTTATCGTATTTGTAGAGTATTGTTTTTAATTACAGTACTCTGCAGAAAAAAAACGATTGAGTATCGTTTTTTGAGAGGGGATGAGAACCTCAATAAATTAATAATTTTCTGACAAAAAAAATTCAACAAAAAGTATTCAACAAAAAAGACCCTTTCGGGTCTATTTATGGCTGGGGCGAAAGGATTCGAACCTCTGAATGGCGGGACCAAAACCCGCTGCCTTACCACTTGGCGACGCCCCATCAACGTCAACTATTATATCTTATTGTGGGCAAAGTTCGTTGTCAAGACATATTTTTTCCGATGTGTCTTAACTTTTCTTAATCTTTTTGTTTTTTGAGGCAATTTTTATTTATATATAGCTTTTATATATAGTATGGATATATATTAATTTTTAGAGGAGAGACTTTATGACAGCTATTAATTCAATTCAATCAGGTATTACATCTGGTGTAACAAGTAATTATCAACAAAAAGACAATTCTGAATTACAAAAAATTCAAGAATTAAAGGATAACAATTCTTTTGATAAATTTGATACAGATTCAGACGGTAAAATATCAGGCACGGAGTTGTCTGCATTGAAGCTTGTATTGTCGGGTTTGTCTTTCGATACAGATGCAGACGGTGCTATTGATGAATCTGCTTTCAATGATGCTTTCAGTAATGCTGAATTTGAAGCAAAATAATTCTAATTAAAACAGTCCGAGTTGTTTAGCTTCGGACTGTTTTTTGTATATTTCATAATCAAAACAGCCGATTTCATTAATTGCATGCGGGTTTGGGGCTAAATCTTTTATTCTGGATTGTCCTACGTCGCATGCTTTTATGTATCTGCAAAAACAGCAGACTTTCCATCTTTCGTCTATCTTTTTTTTCATTGGTTTATTTATCTATACTATTTTGAAAAACAAAAACATTGCTGTTCCCGCAATCCAGCAGTAGTATGCAAATATTTTCATAGAATGTTTTGCTAAAAATTGGAGAAAATATTTTATACAAAAATAGCCTGAAACAAAAGAGACAAAGAATCCTACAATTATAGAGAGCCAATTATAATTCAATATATCATTGAGTTGCAGTTCTAAAATCGGATAAAATATGGACGCACCGACGATAATTGGTATGCTGAGTAAAAAAGAGTATCTGGCGCAGGTTACCCTATCTAGTCCAAGAAAAATCCCTGTAGCAATGGTTGAGCCTGAACGTGATATTCCGGGTAGTGCAGCGAGTCCTTGTGCTATGCCAATTAGAATTGACTTGCCCCAGTCCATTTTGTCATTCTTGTCCTTTTTGATGCCTGAAATGTATTCGCTAATATATAATATGCAACCTGTTATAAACAAAAATATTCCGACGACCCAAGGTAAGTTTATAAGTTTTTCCGCAAATTCTTTTAGCGGATATGCAACCATTATTGTAAAAATTGTGCCTACTATTATAAATACTGACAGCTTTGCTTCTGGCTGTGAAAAATCCCTTTTTATACAGGCGTTGATAAATGATTTTACAATCTTTATGATGTCGTCCTTGAAAAATAACAACACCGCAAACAATGTTCCGACGTGTAATATCATGTCAAAAAAAACTTCTTCAGAGCTGTTTATTAAAAATTCGTGATGGGTAAAATATTTATACAAATTCGATGTCAAAACCAGATGACCGGAGCTTGATACCGGCAAAAATTCGGTTAAGCCTTGTATTAGACCCATTAATATTGCTTGTATGATGTTCATTATTTACTCCCATTCCTCGTAGTACATTGAGCATGAATTTTCATTTTCCCACACACCGACTTTTGATATTTGTGAAAAGTCTTTTCTGAGCTCATTGTAGATGTATTGTGACAATATTTCGCTGCTCGGGCTTATTCCCTTAAACTCCGGCAATTCGTTTATGTCTTTGTGATCAAGTTTGTCTAAGACTTCTTTTAGTTTTCTTTTTAAGACTTTAAAATCTATAAGAATGTTGGATTTGTCAAGAACTTCGCCTTTGGCATAAACTTCTACTTTCCAGTTGTGTCCGTGTTGGTTTTCGCATTCTCCTTCATAGTTTAACAGGTGGTGAGCTGCGGAAAATGAACTGATTACTTTAACTTCGTACATTTTATGCTCCTTTGATTTTTTTGTACAGTTTCTTGGCTTCCGGCTGTTGGGGGAAGATTTTTAGTATCTTTTTTAGGTATTCTTCAGCTTTTTCGATGTTGAGCATTTCGATAGAAATTTTTGCCGCTAAGAGCAACACATTGATGTTCTCAGGCATTTTGTGTAGCAATTTACTTACTATACCGGCTGCATTTTCGTATTCTTTAACTTCAAAGAATGTTAGAGCCAAAAGATTTATTGTTTCTACTCCCTGATATATGCTGTATGCATCAAGCAAAAATTGCTTTGCGTTTTCAAATTGCCCCTTTTGGTAGTATATCAATCCAAGGTTATACAAGACAGTGTCATTTTTCGGATTTTTTTCGTAAGATTTTTTTAATAACTCCAATGCTGTATCTATTTCGCCCAGTGCTACATAATTAAGCCCTGCAAATGTTTGAAAATCAGGATTTTCAGGTCTTAATGTCAAGGCTTTGGTGTAGAACTCTTGTGCTTCTTTATGCTTTTTCATTGCGTAATAAAAATTTGCCAGCTCAAACATTATTATAGGGTTATTGGGCGACAATTCGTACGCTTTTTTGAACTCATCTTCTGCATAATCGAAAAGTCTATGCGATAAATATACTACTCCAAGATCCTTGTGTGCTAATGCGTTGTTCGGTTCAAGTTGGATTACTTTTTTGAATATTGTTTCGGCTTTGTCAATATCTCCTGTCTTCACTGAGATCATTGCGTACTGATAGTATATTTCTGGCGGAACTTTACCCAATCTTATTATCTCGGCTAAGGTCGCTTGTGCAGAAAGATAGTCTTTGATTTGTTCGTAGCAGTCTGCAAGTTTTTGTGCCATTTTTATGGATTTAGGGTTCATTCTTACAAGATTTTTTAATATATTTATTGCTTCATTGTAATTTCCAAGCTGTTGATATGCTGTTGCAAGATTGAATTGAAAATTTTGCTTTTCGGGATGTTGTACTACAAGCGTTTTGTAATATTTTACTGCATCTTCCCATTTCGATGCGTAAAGTGCACCTAATGCAACGGCTGCAAGGTAAAATGGTGTTTGCTCCAGAGCGTATGCTTTTACAAAGTGTTCGTATGCTTTCTCGTTTTGTTTTTTTAATTGAAATGCGGTTGCAAGATTATATTGGGTTGTTGCATTTTTATCGTCCAGTTCTAATGCTCTTGTGAATGCATTGATTGCTTCATCCAGTCTGTTTGTTCCAAGATAGCACGAACCAAGATTGTTAAACATTAATGCGTGTTGAGAGTTCAGTTCTATTCCTTTTTTCAATGCTTCGATTGCATTTTCATATTCTTTCTTGGATGTATATGCGGTTGCTATTATGTAATATAACTGATAATCTTCATCTATTATTTCAATGGCTTTTTTCATTGTATCTATAACATTGTCGTATTCTTGTAGTTTAAGATATACTACTCCGAGGTTTTTGTATGCATCAGGATAATTCTCTCTTAGTAAGATTACACGTTGATATGCGTCTTTCGATTTTTGCAAGTCACCTTTTGCTTCGTATATTGTACCAAGATAAAACCAGGAGGTTGCATCTTCCGGCGCTAGTTCGACTGCCTTTTCAAAATTTATTTTTGCATCAGGGTAATCTTCAAGGTTTACATTTGCCAGTCCTAATGTCTTTTGTACTTCTAAATCTTCCGGATATTCAGATGCCAATTCCGTTAAAACGTTTTTTGCGCTTTGGAAATCTTTCTCTGATATTAAATTATTTGCTATTTGTAATTGTTCTTCTCTATACAACTTCTTCACCTCGTGTCATTATTTTACAATAAAAATTTAAAAAATCCTCCATAATATACTTTACTATTTATTAAAAAACATTATTATAAGTATTATGAAAAATATTTTTGCTTTTTTTATCATTTTGACGATTTTTTCATCAGTCGCTTATGCTGATGAATGGGATGAGTATATTGAGGTTGACGAAGCTGCAAAAAGTCAGCAAAAAACTGTTACTCAGGACGAATTTGAGAAGGTTCTAAAACAGTTCAAGAATAAACGTGAGGAAAAACAGCAAAAAAAATTGAAGAAAAAAATGGGCGAGTCTCGTATGCCTAAAGACGAAAATTTTAGTGATTTGACCATTTTGAAAAATATGTATGATGCTTATCCGACTTTGATGGTGCCGGCTGACCTGTTAACCTCGGATTATAAGGAAATACCGGCAGGGTATTATAGAATTATGTCCGTTAAACGTCCAGACGGGTATTTTATGAATTTTTATCAGGGCAATTCGCTTATCGCAAGGGTTCCTTCTAAATTTACCGATAACGATTATAATCAAAAATCCCTAAATTATGCGAAAATTATTCCGCTGTCTGATCAAGAGGTTAAGTTTATTTATGGTGATATTGATTGCAATCTCGAGGCTGTCTTGTTCTTGAAACCTGTTAATTGATAATTTTTTTCTTTCTGCTAACCTTAATATATGAGATTAGATAAGTTTTTAAAGGTTTCCAGATTGATAAAACGACGCACTGTCGCAAATGATGTTTCGGATCAGGGGCGTGTTTGGGTTAATAATTCACCTGCAAAACCATCTAAGCAGCTTAAGGTTGGCGATGTGATAAAAATTGAACATTACAACAAGGATATTGTTGTACGGGTTCTTGCGGTTCCTGAACGTAATATCTCTGTTCAAGAAGCTCCTTCTTTATATGAAATTATTGATTGATGAGTTTCTCTTTTATCTGCTCATTATAGCTTTTTTAGCAGAGTATTTACTGAGTTTTGTATTTCTTTATAGGTTGCTTCCATTGCCGTGGGTTTGGGTATGAAAATAAGTGACTGATATTTGTATTGATATTCCTTTTCTTTCAATAAAAGCCGGCAGCATTCCCTTATTAATCTTTTTATTTTATTCCTTTTTACTGCCCTTTTATGATATTTTTTGCTTACTACAAATCCGGTTTTAACCTCCGGTGAGCCCTCTGTTCTTTCTCTTCCTGCATATAAAACCAAGTATTGATCTGAAACAACATGTCTTTGTCGGTAGGTTGCTTCGAATGCTTTAGGATTTTTTAGTCTGTGACACTTTTTTAACATTATATCCTCATAACAGAAAAGACCCGTTCGGGTCTTTTTAAACTCTTTTAGATAATAAACTTACGCTCTTTTCTTTGCTGTTATAGCAAGTTTGTGTCTTCCTTTTGCTCTGCGTCTGTTTATTGTTCTAACTCCACCGGATGTTGCCATTCTGGCTCTGAATCCGCTGACTTTTTGTCTTTTTCTTTTTGTTCCTTCTAATGTGCGTCTCATTTTATTGCTCCTTGAATTAATTTCAGTGTGTTGTATCATGATAATTAACTCAAAGTGTAAAGTCAACATTGGATTAGAAAAAGGTTACGCAATATGAACAATATAGTATTTATTGGCGCGGGCAAGATGGCAAGCGCTATTATAAAGGGGTTGTTAAGCTCTGGTCTGTTTGATTCTGAACATATAACTGCTGTTGAAATTAACGAACAGGCGGCTTTGCGTGCAAGAAATGAGTTTGGGATAAATGTTACTTCAGATCTTCTCCCGACGATTAAAATGGCTGATATTGTCCTGTTTGCTACAAAACCTTTTGTTTTACCGGAGGTTTTGCAAAATATTAAATCACATATCAATAATTCTCAACTTTTTATTTCTATTGCTGCAGGGATTACGTTTGAGAAGATTGAGAGAGTTTTGGGTTCAGATAAAAAAATTGTCAGAGTTATGCCGAATACTCCGGCTTTGTTGCAATCCGGAATGAGTGCTTTGTGTAAAAATAATACCGCCGGTGAGTCTGATTTAGAGCTTGTCATCAGTATATTTTCACATATTGGTAAAACTATTCGCTGTGAGGAAAAGGATATTGATGCTGTTACCGGCGTTTCCGGTTCCGGTCCGGCTTTTTACTATTACATAATCGAACAATTTGCACGTGCTGGAGAAAAATTGGGATTGGATTATCAATCCGCTCTTCTGCTCTCTGCTCAAACGGCTCTGGGCGCTGCTAAAATGGTTTTGGAATCCGGCTCGACTCCTGATGAGCTTATTACGGCTGTTACTA
>CASEVT010000107.1 GCA_949291445.1 uncultured bacterium
ACCTACTTTGGGGGCTGCCGGTGTCGGTTGGGAAGTTTGGCTCGATGGTATGGAGATTACTCAGTTTACTTATTTTCAACAGGTCGGCGGATTGGAGATTAAGCCTGTTGCTTTGGAATTGACATACGGACTTGAGCGGATCGCTATGTATTTGCAAAACGTCAATTCCGTTTTTGACGTTATGTGGAATAAAAATTTGAAATACGGCGAAATCTATTTGCAAAATGAAATTGAACAATCTAAATATAACTTTGAGGTTTCTGATGCTCAAAGATTGTTTAAACTTTTTGATATTTATCAGGAAGAAGTTGAAAATTGTGTGGCTAATGAGCTTGTTCTTCCTGCTTATGATTATGTTCTGAAGTGCTCTCACGATTTTAATCTGCTCGATGCGCGCGGCGTTATCAGTAAGGATGAGAGAATTAATTATATAAACCGTGTCAGAAAAATGGCTGCTCAGGTGGCAAAATTATATGTTGAACAAAGAGAAAAGCTTGGTTTTCCTTTGCTTAAATCTTCGCAAAACTAAATCGGAATGGAATTATAGAAGTAAATATATAAATTTAAATAAGGAATTTTTACATGCCCCATAACAAAGTTAAGCAAAATGAAGTTACAGAAGTTGGATTGATAGAACATTTCGTTTCTAAATTGTTAAAGACAAAAAATCCGGATGATATGATTGCAGAAACTGCTGCGACCGGTTTGAATAAGACATTAAATTGGATGGATTTGATCATTTTGGGGATAGGTGCCGTCATAGGTGCCGGTATCTTCTCTATGGTCGGTTCTGCTGTTGTCGGTACTAACGGGCATCCGGGGGCTGGTCCGGCGTTGGTTATTTCAATGATCGTCGCTGCGATTGCTTGTATATTCTCTGCGTTATGTTATGCGGAGTTTGCCTCAATGATCCCTGTATCGGGCGGGGTGTATACTTATACATTCGCTACTATGGGTGAGTTGGCGGCTTGGATGGTCGGATGGGTTTTGATGCTGCAATATACTATCGGAAATATTGCCGTTGCTTGTAGTTGGACAGGGTATTTGTTGCAATTTTTAAGAGGTTTTGAACCTTATACCGCTCATTTGCCTGTTGCTTTACAGGGAATTTGCCACCATATTATGTATCCGCCTTTGTGGCTCGTCAATGATTACGGTACTGCTAAGGCTCTTTACCTGAAAATGGGTTTGGATCCTATGCAGCATATTCCGCATATATTCGGTATTATTCCTATTTCTGTTAATGTACCGGCAATTTTAATGATTTTGCTTGTTACTTATATTTTGGTTAAGGGTATATCTGAATCCAAGAATATGGCCGGTGTTATGGTTGTTATTAAGTTGCTGGTTATTGCACTATTCATCGGTGTTGGCGCGTTTTACGTTAAGCCCGGTAATTGGACGCCGTTTATGCCTAACGGGTTTGGCAGTGTTTTGGTAAGTGCTTTTACTATATTCTTTGCTTATACCGGTTTTGATGCTATATCTACTGCTGCGGAAGAGACTAAGAATCCCCAGCGGGATGTGCCTATTGGTATTATCGGAACTCTTGTAGTTTGTACTTTGATATATATTATGGTTGCACTTGTTTTAACAGGTGTTGTGCCATGGCAATCGATTAACATTCATGCTCCGATTGCTCATGCTATGCAATTGACGGGACAAAACTGGGTTGCCGGTTTGATTTCTATCGGTGCATTAACGGGTTTAACTTCCGTTCTTCTGGTTATGCAGCTTGCTGCTACAAGAATTTTATTCTCTATGGCTCGTGATAACTTCTTTCCTAATATTTTGAAAAAAGTTCATCCTGTCTATAAAACTCCTCACGTTATCACTTGGGTTGTGGGGATTGCTATGGTTATAGGTTGCGTATTTTTGGATCTTAACCTCGCTGCACAACTTTGTATATTTAGTGTGTTTACTTCTTTTATACTTGTTTGTGTCGGCGTTTTGATATTGAGAAAAACTGATCCTCAACGTCATAGACCGTTTAAGGTACCGTTTTCTCCATTTTTTCCTGCTATGGGGATAATCCTGTGTGCAGGTTTGATGATCGTTGCTATTATGAGTATGGGTAAGACTGCTCTGCTCTTCCCGCTCTGGCTCGTTCTTGGGATCTCTATTTACGCAGGCTACGGCTATAAGAGAAATCGCCGTATTGAAGAAATCGAAGAAAAACGTAAGGCTAACAAGCAAGCCAGAGAAAAAGCTGCAAGAATTTAGTGTTGGCTTTTGGTTGGGTAGTTGACTTGGATATACTCATGTGGGCTTGAAATTTGTTTGATTTCTTAACATGTTTTAATTATATTTTTGTATAATAACTATATTTTGTATATAATTTTATAAAGGAATTTGAAACGAGGGTAAAAGGTTAGAAAAATGGCAGAAAATAAACTTCCAAGCGGTGTAGGTAAGAAAATTGTTCAGGCTTTGAAAAAACAGGCTGAAATAGAAATTAAGGCAATTCCGGATGAACCTTCGATTGCGGTGGATGAGCCTTCCGTATCTGATACTGAACAGGTCGTTGAACCTTCTGTTACTGACGCTGTTTCTTTGGAAGATGGTTTTTCTGATTTTTCAAACCAGAATGGCTTTTTTGCTGAGCCTGAACCTCTTAATATAACTTCTTTTGAACAAACTGTTCAAGATACAGCGGAGACATTTGGAAATATGGACGATTTTAATTTTAATCTTAATGATGCATTTGAAGAAGAGATTCCTGAGCCTTCTATTCCCGAATCACATCCTGTCCCCCAACCTAAGAGTCATGCCGTTCCGTCTAATGTTGCGGTATTGAAACGACTTATTTCTCAGTTGCCGGGCGGGGTGACCAAGCAGACCGGTGCTCAGATTATCAGACAGACTATGGAAGCTTTGGGTATTTCTATGAATAGTGTTCTCAAAGATGCTCAACAGGTTCAAGATAGTCTTAATGAGTCTGCCAGAACTTGTATGGCTTCTATTCAAGAATATAAAAATAATATTAGAAGTCTTGAAAAACAGGTTCAGGATTATAAGAAACAGGCTGTTGCTTTGAATGATTTAATCAGTCTGTTTGTTCTCACTGATAAAAGATAGTTTTTATTCTAATATGATAGTAGGGGCGGAACTTTTTGTTCCGCTTTTTTTCGTTGATTTTATTAATTTTGCGGGTTTCTTATTTTTTAATTATTTATCTAAATCTGTTTTGAATATTTTTTTTTGTTTTTTGGTCGATATAATTTTGGACTCCTTTTGTTATTATTAGGTCCGGTTCAAGAAAGCAAAATTCTTGCAGATTTGAGAGTCCTTCTTCTGTTTTGCCTTGTTCTATCTTTATCAATCCGACCATTATAGTGGAGAGAGGGTTTTTTATGTCTTTTGCGTATTGTTTTAGTTTTAGCGGAAGAATTTTTTGTTTTGCGTAAACTACTGCTAGATCTTGATAGTATGAAAAATTTTGGGGATTGAGTTTTATTGCTCTTTCCAGTACATCTTGTGCCAGTGCGGGATAGCCTATTTTCATGTATACTGTGCCAAGGTTTGCGTAATAGGTGGCTGTCGCTTGTGTGTCAGGGTTTATTAGGACTGCCATTTGAAACTCTTTTATGGCTGCTGCATAGTAGCGATCTTGCATGTATATTACGCCGAGGTTGTTGTGGTTGTTTGCGTTTCTTTCTGCGTCTATCACAAACTCATTCCATCTTGCTCCGGTGGCATTAAGTGTGGAATTTATAATGCAAATTATAACAATTAGTAATTTAAAAATTGGCTTCATAGAAGAATAATTTCCTGACCTTCTTTTGCTATGAAAGAGTTGCTACATATATTATTATAATGATTTTCTATTTCAAGCAACATTTCATCGTTATAATTCGGGTCAAGATGGAAAAATGCAAGCGATTTTGCGTGCGATTGTGAAAATGCTTCAAGTGCCATATCGAATGTTGAGTGTCCGTATCCTTGTTTTGATACGCAAGAATTTATATATTCATCGGTTGTGTATTGTGCATCGTGGATTAGAAGGTCTGCGTTTCTCGCAAACATTGCAAGCCGTTTGTCCCCTCCTACAAAGCTTTCTTTATCTGTTGCGTATACAACGGATTTGTCTTTGTATGCAATTTTGTATATTATTACTCCATTTTGCGGATGGGACTGGGATTTCAGACAGCTGACTATTACTTCATCATCGACCGGTGTTGCATCTTCATCGGTTTCTATTTTTTGTAATTCCGGCACATATGAATCGGGATTAAAGATTAGCGCATAACTGTCGTTTATCTGGGCAAAGTTTAAATTTGCGGCAATGTCTGATAATCCTATCGGAAATGATTTCTCAAATAACAGTGCTGCTATATCTTCATCCAGATCAGTGTTGTAATCTGTGTTGCCGATAATATTTATATTGGATGATTTCAGGTGCAACGGTTGAAAAAACGGTAGTCCTTGTATGTGGTCAAGGTGCAGGTGCGTTAACAGTATTGTCGCATTGATGTCGTGGCGGTAGGAGTCTGATATGTAGTTCTTTATCAGGTTTTCGCCAAGTTTAATTATCCCTGTTCCTGCGTCGAGAATTATTAAATGGTTATTTACCTTTAGCTCTATGCAAGAAGTATTCCCGCCATATTTTAAAAAACCGTATTCCGGAGTAGGATAGCTACCTCTTACACCGTAAAATTTTACGCTAAATTTGCTTTCAGAATTATTCATTTTATAACCCTATCCATCTGTGTTTTTATAATACGTTATTTACAATTATTTGTCCATTACCACGGTAGTATTACGATCTGACTCTTCTCCGTAATAATTTTTTGATGAAAATGTCAAAAGCTTTGCCTTCTTTTGTAATTCCTTTAAGTTTGTCTCTTTATATTCAAATTCAAAAATAACCTTGTTTCTCAAGTTCGTTATGGTAACAATCCGAAAGGCATTCGGATATGAAACTAAAGAGGGTGTGCTTATGTGCAGCAGATGTCCTTTGTGTGTGATTTTTGTCATGTGATAGTGTCCGCTAAATATGGCTATCGGCATTTTATATTTATCCAGTATTTTTAGTACCTCATCAGAGTTTGTCACCCTGTGATGGAAGCTCGAAATGGGTTCTAAGAGCGGAAAATGCAAGAATATCAGCACAAGCTCTTTTTTGTTTTTTGCTTTAGACAGTTCGTTATCAAGCCAGTTTAACTGTTCTTTGGATATTTTTCCGTTTGCTGTAATTGCGTAGTCTATTACTC
>CASEVT010000108.1 GCA_949291445.1 uncultured bacterium
ATCTCTTTTTCAACACTGGACAACTTAAGACAATCCTCGGCCTTTTGAACTTTGAGTTTAATATCTTCAACTTTTTGTTTTAGTTCGAAATCCATAAGTTATGATTTTTTCTTGTCACCTGCAAACTCAGAATCGACCCGCAAAAAGACAGGTTTAATTTTTTCTTTTTCTGTCAAACGCCCGACAGGTATCAATCCCCAATTCAAAGAATCATATCCTGACTCAGAAAAAGAAAGTTGAGAGAGAATATCCCGAGAAATATTCGGGCAATATGGCAAAAGCAAAATCCCGATAAAACGCATTGATTCCAAGACGTTATACAAAACTTCGGAACACTCATCGAGTTTGCCATCTTTAGCAAGAGCCCAAGGAGCGGTGTCATTAACGTATTTGTTTACCACATTAGCAAAATTAACAATATCTTGTGCAGCTTCAGCCAACTCAAATCTGTCAAATTTATCCTTAACCGACTCAACAGTCTTCAGTGCTTCATTAGCAATATCACTGGATTTGGGAACGAATTTGATTTCACCATCAAAATACTTAACCAACATGTTTAAAGTACGATTTAACAAATTACCGATATTATTAGCAAGATCAGCATTAACCCTCTCTTTAAAATCAAGATCGGAATAATTACCATCCTTGCCGGACGGAGCCGTAACCATCATAAAGTATCGAAATGCATCGGGATATTGAAGTTCAAACTCTTCAATTACATCCTTAGGAGCTATAACGTTGCCGATGGATTTGCTCATCTTAGCTTGATCAATGGTGATCCAACCATGCGCCAATATAGTTTTTGGTAGTTCTAATCCCAAAGCCATTAGGATTGCAGACCAATAAATAGCATGAAACTTCATAATATCTTTGCCGATAATCTGCACATCAGCCGGCCAGTTCTTTTTGAATAAATCAGAAGGTGAATCAGGATCATACCCCAGAGCAGTAATATAGTTAGAAAGCGCATCTATCCATACATAAATAATTTGAGAATCATCCCCCGGCACATCAATCCCCCAGCTTACAGACTCCTTGGAGCGAGAAACAGAAATATCTTCAATATTCTCAAGTTGATTGAGTACCTCATTAGCCCTAAAAGCAGGTTGAATAAACTCAGGGTGAGTCTTAATATGCTCAACAATCCTGTCTTTATACTTGGAAAGCTTAAAGAAATAATTTTCTTCCTGTATCTCTTCAGGCTTAACCATATGATCAGGACACAATCCATCTTCTGTTAAATCACGGGGATTCAAAAAACTTTCACAACCCGAACAATACAAGCCGGTATAAGAATGTTTGTAAATATCGCCGTTATCCATGAGTTTTTTAAATATTTTTTGAACAATTTGAGTATGTTCAGCATCAGTGGTTCGAATCAGCTTATCATAATCAATATCGAGCAATTTCCAAGCCTTTTTGAACTCATTAGCATTCATATCACAAATTTCGATCGGCAACTTTTGAGATTTTTCAGCAGTTTTTTGTATTTTAATACCATGCTCATCTGTACCGGTAAGAAAATAAACATCCATATTTCTCTGTTTATAATGTCTAGAGATAACATCAGCCATAATTTTTTCATAAGCATGACCAATATGCGGACGACCGTTTACATAATCAATTGCCGTAGTTAAATAATATTTACTCATATTAATCCTCGTAATCTATTGTGCTAAAATAAAAATAGCACAAATCAGGAGAATTATAAATATGTCTGAACGCCTAAACGCACGGGGCAATAAGGAGCTTCGAAAAGTAAGATTCACCAAAGACTACACAATACACGCACTAAGTTCGGTTTTGGTAGAATTTGGAGACACAAAAGTAATAGTAACAGCATCAGTCGATGAAAATGTTCCAAAATGGATGTCAAAAGACGACAAAAGAGGCTGGATAACAGCAGAATATTCACTATTGCCAACATCCACACACACACGATGCCAGCGTGAACGCTCCAAAATATCCGGAAGAACCCAAGAAATTCAAAGGTTAATAGGCAGAAGTATCCGCTCTTGCGTCGATTTAGAAAAATTGCAAGGGTTAACGATTACGATCGATGCAGACGTAATTCAAGCAGACGGCGGCACCAGATGCGCGAGCATTTGCGGGGCCTATCTTGCACTTGAAATTGCTGTTAACAGACTTATTGATAAAGGGATAATATCTGAAAACCCAATTATAGAACCAATTGCTGCAGTTTCGGTAGGGATTATTGACGGAGAAGTTAAATTGGATCTGGATTACTCGGAAGACTCACACGCACAGGTAGATTCTAACGTTGTTATGACACAAAGCGGTAAAATCATAGAATTTCAAACAACAGCAGAGGGTAACCCCTATGAAAAACAACAACTGCTGGAAATACTTGAAACCGCTCAAAACGGTATTGAAAACATCATAAAACTCTATGCTCAATAACTTTACTATATAAACAACTTAATCTATAATCGCTTTAAAAATGTAAAATTAACAGATTCAAAACATAACAACTTGTAATAATACAAATTAAAAGAGGATATGAAAAAGTATGAAAGCAGTCGTTTTTGATAACGGGTTAAAACTCGAAAAGAATTACCCGAAACCAATTCCCCAAAAAGGTGAAGCACTGATAAAAGTTAATACAATCGGGATATGTAACACAGACTATGAAATAACGCTCGGCTATATGGGATACAAAGGGATTTTAGGTCATGAATTCACAGGGGTCGTAGAAGAAATAAATGACGAG
>CASEVT010000109.1 GCA_949291445.1 uncultured bacterium
GTGTCCGAGTGGTTTAAGGTGCAAACCTGGAACGTTTGTGTGGGGGCAACTCCACCGGGGGTTCGAATCCCCCCCTCTCCGATTTTTCATTTAGAAATGCGAAAACACAAGGGGATGAGAACCACAAGGCGAAGCCTTGTAACAGGTTCGAGCGCGAGCGAGTGAAGAATTGTGTATTTTAAGGTCAGATTTGCTTTCAAACTTATCTAATGTCGACTAGCTTTATATACCGATAACGCTAAATTATAATTGGCGGAAGTTAATGAAATTATTTTTCAAGTTGTATTTGTTTGATTGGAGTGATAAGCTAAACCAGTGTGCTTATTTGAGGCAATCGGCTTTGGTCATGGGTTTGAAGAGCAGGAAGCAATCAAGCTATTTGACCAGACAGCCTGTCAAATCCTTTTTTGCCTCTCAGGGCTAATGTATAAAAGATACGAGTATAGTAAAATCAACCTACAAAACTGATAACCTGCTAATTATATCGGGAACTTAATCTCAGGACCATTCCAGAATTGGGTAAATAATTTATTTACGCACTTCGGATATTTTTCGCCGTTATACCTTCCTATGATGTATTCCGCACAAAATTCTGCGGGTGTTTTTGTTGCATATGTAGAAACTTTAGAAGTTACTACTTTACCGTATTCATTAAAGGATTCGTTGCCATTTAAAAATTTTATTTCTGTTTGTCCGTATTTTACTGGGTTGCCTTTAAAATCAAGCCAATGGGCAAGTTCATGTCTGTATCTGTCTTTTGGGTTTTTAGTAGGGTGATATCCTGCGTTAAAATCAATTTCAGCTTTTTTTGCCTCCTGTTTCCAATCAAAGGCAGGATTAATCGTCATTGAGGCTTCTCCTGTGTCGTAGTTCCAGCGTGTTCTCATTTGTGTGGTTAAATTATTAGTATTGAAATCTTTGGTTATTTTTAAACCATTAAAACAAGTTTTGTCACCGGTCATTTTACACATATCGTCAACTGCTCCTGCAAAATAATTCGCTTGCTGTGTTGTCATGAACTCAGCTTCAATTCCGTAATTATCTAATAAATATTTTTGAACATCTGAAATCTTTGTAAATTTATGAGTACTACCTGGATTGAATTTACTTGTATTCGGTTTGGGAAATCTTACATTAGTATTTCCTAAATTCTCTTCAAAATATGTTTGTAATATTTTTGGATAAGTTTGTCCGGACATCCTACCAGCTATATAATTAGCATTAAAATCTGCAATATTTGAACTATTCGATAGCTTAAAAGAAATTAATTCAGAATTGTTGCAAAAATAACGACCGGTTGTTATATTATAGGCTATTGGATTATTTTTAAAGTTCAAAAAGTGACCCAGTTCTCGATAGAAAAGAATATTAGGGTCATTTGATGGAACTTCTCCATTGTTATAAGCATCTTGTATTATTTCATCAAGATTTTTAAAATCGGATTTTTTATTAAATGTTATTTTATATTTGCCGGTTTGAACATTATAATTTCTAGTTAACATTTCATTTGGGTTTGGTCCGATTTCACAATTTAATTCAAGCCCCTTAAATAAATCTTTCTTTTTATTTACCGAGCAAAAATTTTCAATGGCGGTACTTATTTTTTTTGCGAGTGGCAGACTGGTTAATTTTGAATCAATCCCATAAACATCTTTCAGAGATTTGTTTATTTGGACAATTTGATTGGTAAAGCAAATAGTGTCGTTATTTAGATTAGTGGTCAATTTTAATCCCGTTAAGTTGGATTTAATCGGTTTTGAGCTGAGTATAGTCTCTCCGCAGCGATGAGTCCACGCAGTAGCTTCTTTACCAATAATTGTTCCAATTTTTTCTAATCCCATAAAAAACCTTTTATTTTGCCCTGATATTTATATAAGGTATTTTGTTCTTAAAAATTGCTTTTTTTGTTGTTTGTAACAAAAATATCCTAAAATAATCAAGTTATTTGAAATAAGAAATCAAACCTTGTAACTCATTACATAAATACATCCAAACAGGACTTTATGGAACCAATATTGCAAAAATATTATTTAATATCACCAATATTTCTCGTTATATTAATGAAAACTAAAATTGAAGATTACGACTAATAAAAGGACCTTACAATGACAATTTTATGAATTATTAAATTCGGTGCCGATGTTATGAATCTCTACAATAAATACCAAGGTTCTGTATTGCCGGCATAGAATTATTCAGATATAAATTGAGCA
>CASEVT010000110.1 GCA_949291445.1 uncultured bacterium
TATAAATTACATATTCAAATCATCTTTTGACAAAGCAAACAGAAGTTCCATAAACTCATACAGAGGCCCTGGAATAGAGCGTGGATTGGAGTTGTTAGAACAAGTAAAAAGAGAATTTGAATTGCCGATAGTGACAGACATCCATCTTCCGGAACAAGCGGCACAAGTTGCGGAAGTTGCAGATATAATTCAGATTCCGGCATTTTTGTGCCGACAAACGGACATACTCGTAGCAGCGGCAAAGACAGGAAAGATTGTTAATATAAAAAAGGGTCAATTTCTTGCACCGGCTCAAATGGCGTCATTAGCAAAGAAGGTGAGTGACTCAGGCAATGAGCAAATACTGTTAACTGACAGAGGAGTAAGTTTTGGGTATAACAACCTTGTTTCGGATATGCGGGCAATACCGATTATGCGAGAGATAGGTTATCCGGTAGTTTTCGACGCAACCCACAGCGTTCAACTTCCCGGAGGCGGTGGAGATTGTTCTTCAGGTGAAAGAAAATTTGTGGAAACTCTTGCCAAATCGGCTGTAGCAGCAGGAGCTGATGCGTTATTTTTTGAAATTCATCCGGACCCTGACAGAGCACTTTGCGACGGACCGAACATGTTGTCCTTTGAAGCAGCAGAAGTAGTGTTTGATATTTGTAATAAGATTTATAAACTTGCGCACAAGGAATAATAACAAATCGGGCATAAAACCTTTTTAAGAGATCGCAAGCCCGATTTGTCATAACATTTTAGCAAAACAACTTTTAACGTGCAATTAACAAGCTGTTAAGAGTTTTTTTGCACCGGCATAGACACTGATCAAAGTAACCCCGCTAAATATGAGGTTAACCCCAACCATAACGGCGATAACTAAAAGAGCAGTTGCAGGGAGGAAGTAAATTATCAAAGCAGCAAGGACAAATTGAGCAGCAGCAGCAAAAAGTCCAACCCACCAATACTTAACAAATTCCTTACTTTGAATAGCAATACTCATAGAACTAATCCCCTCAAGTATCAAATAAAGGGCAATACCCATAGTCAAAATGAGCATATTAAACAGAGGATTCATAGTCATATAAATACCGACCCCAATGAGCAAAACTGCAATAAGCATTTGTAACCACGATTTTTCAATCTCATCACGGCGCACAATTGAGCTGATAAACTTATGTATACCAACCAGAATCAATCCGACACTTACGACGACGCTGAGCGCGAATGATGATATCGCAGGCAAAACCAGAAGCATTACCCCCACAACAAGGGCAAATATACCTTCAATTAAAAACATGTTTGACATTTTTCTCACACTATTTGCCATAATATCTCCTTTTTTACTGACATACTCCCCGAAATCACCCCAATACGGCATAAACTATTGCAAGAATTGCACAAACTAAAAACCAAAGGGCAATCACGGAACAAATTTGTTAATATTCAAGCAGACTAAGAAAATTCAGATAAAATCTACTTAAACTGCAAATTAATAACAAACATTTACACTTACTAACGATCTTATCCCTGCGCAAATCAAGCTTCATCGCCACTAATAACTATATATATTAACCTTTTATACGATTTTTAATTTATATTAACCTATCTAAGATAAATAGCTCTAATTGAGAATGAAATTTGCGAGTCAATTGTTAAAAATAATAAAGACCCACTACTGAAACGATATAAGGAGATGAAAATGAAATACCTAATCAGAAAACCAGAAACATTCATGAGCAATCTAAATGATGAAATCAACTCATTGCTCAGAAGAAATTTTGACACAATTTTTCCGGAATATATTTTTGAAAAAGAAATAAAAGGTCTAAGTTTGCCTGTTGATATACAGGAATATGAAAATGAATACAAGGTCAAAGCCGAAATGCCGGGGATCAAAAAAGAAGATGTAAATATAGAATTAAACAAGAATTACCTAACTGTCTCGGCAGAAAAAAATGAAGAGAAGGAAGAAAAAAACAAAAAATATCACAAAACAGAATTCCGCTACGGAACGTACTCAAGAACCGTCTACTTCCCGCATGAAGTAAATGTCAATGACGCAAAAGCCAAGATTGACAATGGAGTTTTAACAATAGATTTACCAAAATTAAAAAAAGAAGAAGAACACACAAAAAAAATAGAAATAAAATAGAAATAAAAGAAAATTAAAAGTCTCCCGATAAAATATGCGGGAGACTTTTTAAAGAAAAAAGGAGGATTTAATGACAACAATAATAGGAATAAAAGTAAGCAACCGACTTGAAAATGCACTCACGGTTCAAGAAATACTTACAAATTTTGGCTGCGCAATCAAAACCAGAATCGGATTGCACAAAGAAGTTAACGGAAAATGTTCAACAGAAGGTATAATTCTTTTGGAGATAATAGATGAAGAATCCGCAATTCTTGCCGCAAACGCACTTTGTGATATTGACGGTATCGAAATACAACAAATGAAATTCTGAACATAATTGCATAGATCAATCAAAATAACTAAAAAATTTTTGTGCAATAAGCGCAAAAATTTTTTTTTGCATACTTTTAATAATCAAAACCAAAACCCACAAACAAAATCAAAGCAAAAATACAAAACGACATGAAAATATCCCCAATAACAAATATAAAAACAGGACTGAAAATAATACTAGCAACGACAGCTATAGTTCTGACAGCACCAAATGCAAAAGCTACAGAACCAATACTAAAGGACACCTTCACAATTACAACACCCGTAATACCGCCTTTGGGTACAGAAGAAGCAGCAGTGCTAAAGAATGCACCAAAACCGGACATTACAATCAACGGCGAAAAAAAGAAAGCCACAATAATAGTTGATCTGACAAAAAATATACTCTACCGCTACGACAAAAACGGAGAAGCAATAAAAGCATACCTTGTAGCAAGCGGCAAAGAGAAAACTCCGACAAAAGAAGGTGTAAGGGTTGTTTCACATGTCGAAAGATACCCCTATAAAACTGCACCCGTTTCGACAAAAAGAAGAAAAAAGCCCTGGGACTACGGCCCGAGAGTAATTTGTCTGAATACAATTGACCCGAAGACAGGCAAAACCGGTTCCACAGGACAATTTATCCACGGCAATCACAATCCCAAAAGTCTTGGTCAATATGCATCACTGGGTTGCATAAGAATGGATAATACCGTAATCAAAGAGCTTGCCCAGGAAGTCAAACGCGGAGATATCGTAATAATAAAAAGAATTAATCACAACTTATTACCTCCACTGGAACCACCTTTTAAACTTATTGATCTTAAAGAGCTTATACAAAAAAAAGACCGTTAGACGGTCTAAGTAAACAGTTTACGAGTGAGAGTGGAATATGCACATTGTTATACTATTAAAATGTTCATATTTATAAAATTAGCCACTTGTATAAATCTATTTATCAATTAGGATAGTTTATTAGGAGGAGTAATTATGCTATTGATAATACCGTTTCTAATTTCGTTTTTACTGGTAACAATTTCATCCTACATGCTTGCATCGGTATTTGAACCGAAAAAATACGGAATCGGATTTGTCTATACATTGATAATCGCTTACGCACAAGTAGTATTCACCTTTGAAGTGTTGTCATTATTTAGCAAAATCAATGTCGCAGCGGTAGTAATTTCAAATATCATAATATTTTTCACAATACTGACCTACTGGGACAAAAAAGGACGACCACTATATTGCCCCCAAATAAAAAAGACATTCACAAGAATAATTAAAGCATTGCGTCGAGACAAATTTTTGATGGCACTGGCAATAGGTTTTGTATTTTTAATCTGCTTAATAATCTGTATCGACCTGATAATGCCTGTAAACAGCTACGATGCACTTTGTTACCACTTAAACAGGGCTGCATTTTGGGTATCACAGGGCAACCTCAATCATTTTGATATTTCCGATGACAGAAACCTTGTTATGCCGATCAATTCCGAGATCATGTACAGCTGGGTAATACTATTTTTAAAAAATGATTGGGCACTGGGCATATTCTCATTTTTAGGGTATATAGCATCATTGGTTTCGTTGTACGGAATTTTATCATTTTTTAAATTCAGCGAAAGAAAAAAGCTCTGGAGTGTGTTTATTCTCTCCTCATTTGCGTCACTAATTGCGGAAGCTTCAAGCATCGAAACCGATGTAATCATAGGCGGCTTGATAATTTGTTCGATCCTTCTATACCTCAATGCAATAAAAGAAAAGAAATTGTCACTAATATTTTTCGCTTCACTGGCATACGCACTGGCAATAGGCACAAAGACCCCGTCATTAATAGCATTTCCTGGATTTTTTCTACTCATATCATACTACACATTTAAAGATATGAAAAAAGAGGGACTAAAACCCTTGAGTGCATTTTTAATATTTTTATTTTTCAATTTCCTGATATTCGGCAGCTACAATTACATTCTCAACTGGCTTGACTTTGGCAACCCGATGTCAAGCGAATCATCGATAGTAATCCACAAATTCTGGGGCGGACCCAAAGCCTTCATAGCAAATTATATAAGATACATATTCATGCTGTTTGATTTTTCAGGATTCAGATACTCAGAATACATAGGAGGATACATACTAGAGGCAAAATCAGCATTGCTGCAATTTTTAAATATACCTGAAAGCCTCGGTGTGACAATGTCTGACAAAAACATTATCAATAACAGCCTCTTAGATGTAAAAATGGGAGCCGGAATACTCGGATTTTTATTATTTTTACCCTGCACAATCATATCAATTTTTCTTGGAATAATAAGCAGAGGCAAGAAAAAAATTGAAAACATAATGCCGTTTGGAATAATGTTTTTCGTAAACTTAGCATTTTTATCCGGAATGCTGGGTTTTATGGTATTCAGTATCAGGTTCGTATCATTCTTTATAATCCTTTCATCACCGGTGCTTGTATATTCGTACTTCAAAAAGAATCCGATAATAAAAACACTCATATTATTTTTCGCATTGTCATACATGTTTGTAATAAGCACGCATCTTGCAGCCCGCTCGGTCAAAGAAATAGTAAGAATATATAAACAGCAACCCAATATTGTTGAAGCAAGAGAGTTAATAAGATGCTCACTATACAGGGGATTTGACGGAAAGATGTCATTTTGCCACTTAAAAAATAAAATACTTGAAATGCCACAAGGCACAAAGGTAGGTATTTTTTCAAACTACACAGACAGAGTTTATCCTGTAAAAATGTTGTTCACACAGGGATATAAGATAGACACATTGTTGATAGAAAAAATAGAAAAATACAGTCTTGAAGAATATGACTACCTGATTTTCACAAACCCGACCCAAACGAGCTCACTGGTAAGAATGCCGGAGCGTGCATTCAGTGATTACACATTGGAGGGCAAGAATTTCAAATTTTTCAATAAGCCGACCTCAAGATGTATCTATCTTGGTCCGCAAGGTTTTCCTGTATGGCACGGAGACAAACAGCCTATTACATACACGGTTTGCAGAGTATATGACGAATATTTAAACAAAATAGGCTTTGAGTTTGCCGGAGCGGTAAATTACCAGTCGGCACTGAAGGAGAACCAGAATGTTATGTATTTTTATAAAAATTTAAAAAAATTAAATTGACAGAGCATTTTGTAAAACCTAAAATACACATGGGGAAATGAGGTGAAACTCCTTAACTGAGCCGCAGCCGTAAGAGTCGGAATACCCGAAGAGAATGAACAATTTTCTTAACATGCCGGTACTTCGAGCTTAAGTCCGCAGGCAAATAGAGCTTAAAGTATCCCGCATTTAGTAAAAGAGACTAAAGCGGGTTTTATAGTAAGTAAAGAGTACTCCGGCAGACAGAAGCTAGAAACCGAGAAGAACGAGAGGGAAAAAGGATGTCTTCGCCGATAGCCGGAGCCAGAACGCACAAAGCAGGGAGTTGTCCGCACGGATTGCCGCACGGAGCCTGCCCGATATGCAGCGGAATGGGAGGCGGCGGAGGGATAAGCACAAGAGGCCGCCAACCCAAAGCAGGAGAGCTAACCTGGGAGCAATGTTATGCAATAGGGCAAATGATGAAAGCTCAACAAGCGGCAAAAAAGCAGACGCAGGAGCTATTTTTGCACCAAGATCAAGCGGCAATGTTGCAAAGACGCATGCAGAATGCGGCAGCAATTAAAACCGCACTTTTGAACATGCTGCCAACACCCGTTATTAGGGCGCTTGACGGTATAAAGAATCTAATGTTAACCCCAATTTCACAACCAGGACAGAAATTTGTACAAACAATACAGACGACCTTTGCTAACTTAACAAAATTTGCCCAAACACTAAAAGAAAAATTCATCAACATAACAGACAAACTCAATGCACTGTTTGGAGAAGCAAAAAACGCACTGGAGAAAAAGATTTCAGAAAAATTCAAAGAAGTAAAGAAAAGAATCTTTAACCTTTTTGCCATAGCGACAGCAGACAACAATGAGGATGAAGAGTTAAAGCAAATTGAAGAAAAATCAAGAGAAATGGAAATGAAAGAGATGCATGAAAGCAGATTAAACACAAACACACTCAAAAAACAGGAAGAAGGTGGTATTGAGCAATGAGCAGCATAAAACCGTATCAAGACTCTGAAACAAGGCGCCAATACCGAAATTTAACCTCAACCCAAAGAAAAAATGTCTCCGAGATGAAGGAAGGAGTTGTCGTCAATACATTAATCAAAGAATCCAATTTAACAAATATGTACGACAGCCTGATAATTCCGGACAGGGTTGACTATCGAAATTACGTAGTAAAAGAAGAACCCAAAAAGTCAAAGAGCCTAAAATCATTATTGTTAACAACTCTCGGGATATTCGGACTACTTGCGGGAGCAACAGCTGCGGTTTCACAAGCGGCAAAACACCGAACACAACTTCCGGTATGGAAAACACTGCCAGAAGTCCCCAAAAATATAGCAATAAACAACGAACCACATTTCGTAACCTATTTAATGATTCAAGACCCGAATACAAAAACAGTACTCGGCGCATTGGGAGTATTTTTGTTAAGTGCAATAGGATTGGTCGGAAAGAACTTTGTAGACGGAGCAAAAGATATCTGGGTAAGAAAAAAAGAAGCCGACATACAAAGAGACTTGCAAGAAAAACTAATCTCGGTTGAAACACGTTCATTTGCCGGCAAAATGCAAATTCAACGAAATTTGCTGTCTGAAAAAGCTCACCAGCTTGATGAAATTTTGCAGGAGAATAATTTGTCATGGAAAAATCTTGCATTCAGGCAATTTATCAATTTCAAAAGAGATAAAAACAGCACTGAAAAATTAAAACAAAGTGAAAACAGCGATCTAAAAACTCTTATTCTGAGCGCAATATCAACACTTGGAATAGCCGGACTCGGCTATGCAGCATTCAAAAATGTTCAAAAAACTGCCCGCCACTACAAAAATTATGAAACTGCAATGCTTAATAAAATTCAAGACCTCATAGTTAATTCAAAATTAAACAATGAAGATCTTGAGTACATAAAGAAATTATTCGTCTCACTCAGGATACCAAAAGAGTTTGTGAAAGAAACATTATCCAAGATTAAACAAACCGAACCGAATGTTGATATAAATAAGTTTAGTGAAAACGTAATAAAAGAAGTGGAACAAATCTCCCAAAAGGGAGCAGAGGCAATAGCCGGAGCCCCCGGAAACAAACCTTCCTACTATTCACACACAAACGATGACCGTGCACATCTATACAATATGATTGTCAACTGGGAAAACCCGCTTTTGAAGATTCTTTTTGCGGGGATGACGACAGTCACTTCTGTTGGATATATAGGAACAAAAGTTGTCGAAGCAATAAAGTCCGTTGAGGTAACAAAAGAAAACGCAAAAACAGAACTGGAATTACAAAACCGACTCGTAAACGTAGAATTAAAGAATTTTGAAACAAAGAAAAGAAGTGTAATAGAACCGTTAATAGACGAATTCCGAGTACAGGCACAAAACGGAAAAGACAAAAAAGAGCTAAAAGTCCGAGCAGAAAACATATTGTACGAAATAAAAAACGGTCCTCCGTTCGTATATTCATAGGAGAAATATGCAAGCCATACAGCAACAAAGAACAACTCTTACCCTCATTAAACCGGCAAATAATCAGGAAGAAAATTTGCCCAAACTTGTTGCCCAGATAGGGACACAAACAATTTTGCCCGATTCAAGAAGGAACTATTCACTCCTAAATCAGGCACTGGTAAAAAAACTTGTAGCAAAGAGAGAAAAAGCACTCCCCTACCTTGCGGATTTTCTAAGTAAAACAAATGATGAACGCGCAATCACAGAAGGATTATACATACTTGACAGAATGATAGACGCAAAAGTAAACGGAGTAGAACAGACCTACCCTGTCATATCGAGATTCAACAAATCTGCCTCGCCCAATATTCAGGTAATGTTAGCAGGGATATACCGAAAAACTCAAATTCCGGACGGATTTGGACCGTTAATGAGTATGCTGATAAAAAACACATTTTATCCGCCGCTAACCTCTTTTGATCCGAATGAAGAGATAGGAGGCGCAATTCTTGAGTATCTAAGAAACAAAACAGCACAAACACATTATGAAAATAGAATTTAGTTGTAAAAAAAATTTTGCTCGTGATATGATTAAAAAGCTAATATTAGAGGGGAAGAAGGATGTTTGAGAAATACAGAGTCGGTGTAGACATCGGCGGTACTAACGTAAAAATTGCATTGGTAGACAAAAAGGGAGAAATACTTTTTTCCAAAACAGTTCCGACAAGAGCTGAAATGGGTTACGAATACACAGTCGGAAATATAAAACAATCCATAAAGGAATTATTGGAAGAAGCCAAGATTGAAAAAAATTCGATTGAAGGTATCGGTTTTGGATTTCCCGGACAAATTGACTGTGATCTTGGGATAGTGAGGATTTTACCCAACATCCCCGGCTGGATAAACGTACCTATAGCAGATATTATGCAAAAAGAGTTTAGTGTACCCGTTAGAGTGGACAACGATGTGAGATGTGCTGCACTGGCAGAACTGAATTACGGAGCCGGAAGCGGCTGCAAAAACTTAATCTGTATAACAATAGGAACAGGTATCGGCTCAGGTCTGATAGTTAACGGAAAACTCGTCAGAGGAGCCAGCAATGCAGCAGGCGAAATCGGACACATAAAACTTTCACTGCATCACGGACCGATTTGCGGTTGCGGAGATACAGGCTGTATGGAAGCATATGCGTCAGGTCCTGCAATAGTTGCAATGGCAAAAGATTATGTAGCCGGCGGCAAATCAACAAAATTCAGAGAAATTGCCGGTTCGGTTGATGCAATCACTCCCGCAATAGTTGCACAAGCGGCAAACGAAGGCGATGTAGTTGCAAAAAGAATATTTCAAGTCATGGGCGAATACATCGGAACAGGACTTGCAAGTGTCGTAAACCTGTTAAACCCTGAAAAGATAGTCATAGGTGGCGGAGTTGCAGATGCAGGCGATATTCTGATGGAACCTTTAAAAGCTGCATTGAAGAATCGTGCTATGCCAATCCAAGGCAGCGCCGTCGAGGTTGTACCGGCACAACTCGGCAATACCGCAGGCGTTATCGGCGCAAGCCTCCTTATTGATAATTAAACATATTACCTGATAACAAAAAGGTTAAAATAAACAAGGTGCTGTCGTAACGGTACCTTGTCTGTTTTAATTCAAAACCATTTCGCATTTCATATTGACAAAGAAATATCAAAATATATACACAATAAAGATTACAACAAAGAATTACCTGATCTTTTGACGTAAAAGCCCATACCCAATTCTTTGTACCGGCTCAATTCATTTTTTAGGTTATAATTTTCTTTATTGAGTTCATTTAACTTATATCGAAGAGTTTCATTTTCAGTCTTGCATCTGACAAGCTCAACAACGACCTCATCCATGCCTTCAAGCTTTTCTTCGAGAAGTTTAGAAATTTTATCGCCGATAGACGCCTCAATATCATCGAGTTTTTTAACAATCTTTTCAACATTAGGAGACACTTTAGGCAAAGCCGATTGAGAGATTGAAGGAAGATTTTTCAATCCTGAGACCTTCTTCACCTCAATAGGATTAGAAACCCGATTTTCTACGACATTAGACTGAGAATGAAGCCTTCTGACTTTTCTCAAAATTTCTATATCATCTCGAGAAAAATAGATTCTACCATGGCGATCTTTTTTGGGCATAAGAGAAACCTGAGCACAGAGCTTAGCGATCCCCTTATTATCGAGTCTTAACAAATTTCTAACCGTCTCGACGGAAAAATTTTGAACTCTGCTATCCTGTCCGTTAAAAGTACTACTCAACATTTATCCCTTTTTGTTCATCTTGATAAACATTATATTTTAAATTGTTACTAAAAGAAATAAAAATGAAATAATTATGAAATTAAGTTTACAAATTTAGTAATTTAAAAAGCAAAAAAGGCTCCAAGCCGCAAGCTTAGAGCCTTTTGGACAAAAAACATATTTACGGTTTAATACGATCCATTAATCTTGGGAACGGAATAGTTTCTCTAACGTGAGGAACGCCGCAAATCCAGCTAACAGTTCTCTCAATCCCCAGACCGAATCCGGCGTGTTTAACGCTACCGTATTTTCTCAAATCCAGATACCAATCAAATACTTCAGGATTGAGTCCTTGTTCTTTAATTTTTTCAAGAATTTTATTCAAATCCTCTTCACGTTGTCCGCCGCCGATAATTTCGCCATATCCTTCAGGTGCGATCATATCCACACAAGCAGCCTTATCGCCTTCTTGTTTCATATAAAAAGCCTTAACCTTCATAGGATAATGGTGGATCATCACAGGTCTGTCAAACTCTTGAGAAATCAAAGTTTCTTCATCACCGCCAAAGTCCTCACCCCAAGGTGTGTCATTACCTTTTTTATGCAAAATTTCAATAGCTTCATCATAAGAAATTCTTGGGAACGGTCTTTTTACCTTTTCGAGTTTAGAAATATCACGACCCAAAAATTCCAGATCATCGCGGTTGTGTTCAAGGACTTGTTGAACAATATACTCAACAAACTCCTCTGCAAGATCCATATCATCATAAATATCGAAGAAAGCAACCTCAGGCTCAACCATCCAAAATTCAGTCAAATGCCTGCGTGTTTTAGATTTTTCAGCACGAAAAGTCGGACCGAAGCAATAAACCTTGCCCATAGCCATAGCAGCAGCTTCCATGTATAACTGTCCGCTCTGAGTCAAATAAGCCTTATCGTCAAAATAATCGACCTCAAAGAGGTTAGTAGTGCCCTCACAGGCGTTAGGTGTAAAAATAGGAGCATCAACGAGTGTAAAGTCCTTGCTGTCAAAGAAATCTCTAACAGCCTTTATAATCCGGTGGCGCACACGCAGAATAGCATTTTGACGCAAAGAGCGCAACCACAAGTGTCTGTGTTCCATTAAAAAGTGAGTGCCGTGTTCTTTGGGTGTGATAGGATAATCAACAGACGCAGAAAGCACCTTCACATCTACAGCATCAAGCTCATAGCCAATCTTGGAGCGGTCATGTTTTTTAACCGTACCCCTAACTTCGACAGATGATTCTTGAGTAATTTTATCAGCAAGTTCAAACACTTCATCAGAGACATTACCCTTAAAAACGACCGCCTGTATTTCTCCGGTACCGTCTCTTAGCTGCAAGAAATGTAACTTTCCGCTTGAGCGTTTATTGTACATCCAGGCTTGGAGTGTAATTTCTTGTCCTTCATACTGAGCAATATCTTTGATATAAATTTTCATAACAAACCCTCACTTTAGCTCTACCTGATCTATTATAGTAAAAATAGAATTAATTTGTGCAAATATTTAAACAAAAGAGAAAGCCAAACTCAAAAAATGAAACGCCACTCAAACAAAATTTATGATAAAAAGTCTTTTGTAGTATAATATATAAGTTAGATTCGGTAACAAAATATAAAAATGAGGAATCGAAGATGAGAAGCGACAACGTAAAAAAAGGAATTAACAGAGCCCCGCACAGATCACTTTTGTATGCGACAGGCGTAAGCAAAGAAGGGATGAAACGCCCGTTTATAGGAATCGCAAGCTCATTTTCTGATTTAGTACCGGGTCACGTAGGAATGCGGGATTTAGAAAGACAAATAGAAAAAGGGATCCACACAGGCGGAGGTCAAGCATTTATTTTTGGAGTACCGGCAGTTTGTGACGGAATAGCAATGGGTCACAGCGGAATGAAATATTCACTTCCCTCAAGAGATTTAATTGCAGACTGTGTCGAGACAGTTGCAGCAGCCCACCAGCTGGATGGGCTTGTACTGTTGACAAACTGTGATAAAATCACCCCCGGAATGCTAATAGCTGCCCTCAGACTCAATATCCCGACAATCGTTGTTACAGCAGGTCCAATGCTTGACGGTTGCAGCAAAAATGAAGTATTAACAATGATTCGCGGCTCGTTTGAAGCCATCGGAAAACTTTCTAACAGTGAAATTACAGAAGCAAGATTGCACGAAATGGAAGAAGAATGCTGCCCGTCAGCAGGCGCTTGCCAAGGGTTGTACACCGCAAACACAATGGCTTGTCTGACTGAAGTAATGGGTATGAGCCTCCCTGGATGTGCCACAGCTGCAGCAGTTTCTGCGAGAAAAAAACAAATTGCATTTGACTCCGGCGTAAAAATTGTAGAATTGGTAGAAAAAGACATAAAACCTTCCGACATAATAACAAGAGACTCAATGAGAAACGCTATTGCAGCCGATATGGCACTTGGCGGCTCTACGAACACAATTTTACACCTGTTGGCAATAGCTAACTCAGGAGATATTGAACTTTCTCTGGATGATTTTGATGAATTAAGCCACAAAATTGCACAAATAATCAAACTTGATCCATCAGCATTGCCCACAATGACCGACTTTGACAAAGCCGGAGGCGTTAGCGGCGCATTAAAAATGTTATGGAATCATTCACCTGAAATAAAAGATACTACAGGCGTTTCAGGTCTTAAATTAAGTGAAATAGCTCAAAGAGCCTGGGTTGACAACTCTGTCATCCATACACTTGAAAATCCGATAACCTCAAACCCCGGACTAGCAGTATTACACGGAAACCTCGCCACAGAAGGCGCAGTAATAAAAATATCCGGAGTCTCTCCAAATTGCTTGACCTTCAAAGGCAAAGCAAAAGTCTTCACCTCAGAAGAAGCAGCAATGAAAGCGATTGAGACAAATGAAATTGTCGCAGGAGATGTTGTAGTTATTACATATGAAGGTCCCAAAGGCGGCCCGGGTATGAGAGAAATGCTCGCGCCAACCTCGCTTATAGTAGGCAAAGGTCTGGGCGACAAAGTTGCATTGATTACCGACGGAAGATTCTCCGGCGGAACCAGAGGGTTATGCGTCGGACATATCTGTCCTGAAGCGGCAGAAGGCGGACTCATCGGGCTTGTACAAAACGGTGATGAAATTAGCATAAACATACCTGAACGTAAGATTGAACTTTTAGTAAGCGAATCTGAATTGCAAAAGAGAAAAGAAAACTTTAAACAACCTGAACCCAAAGAAAACAAAGGCTGGCTCGCTAAATATGCTAAAATTGTACAAAGTGCAAGCATTGGTGCAATAACAAAATAAATTTGAATTAATAAATAAAAGAGGAATAAAACATGTCAGGACACTCAAAATGGTCAACTATTAAACACAAAAAAGCTAAAGTCGACGCTCAAAGAGGCGTAGCATTTCAAAAATTTTCAATGGAAATTATTGTAGCTTCAAAACTGGGCGGACCTGATCCCGCCGGAAATTTTCGCCTAAGAACAGCAATTGAAAAAGCAAAAGCGGCCGGTTTACCAAATGACAACATTAAACGCGCAATCGAAAAAGGCAGCGGACAAGGTGAAGCCACAAATTATGAAGAACTCACTTACGAAGGCTACGCACCGGGTGGTGCTGCAATTATCATTGAAGCAATGACTGATAACAGAAACAGAACCGCAGGTGATTTGAGAAGTTACTTCACAAAATTCGGCGGCAACATGGGTGAAACAGGCTGCGTCGGATGGATGTTTAAACAAGCCGGAGTTATTACCTTTGACAAAGACTCTAACGATTATGAAAAATTATTTGAAGAATCAATCAACGCAGGTGCACAAGATTTTGTCGATGAGGATGATGAATACAAAGTCATTACTGCTGTTGAAAATTTTCAGATTATTACAGAATCACTGGAGAAATTAGGATTTAAGCACAAAACTGCCGAATTAACCAGACTTCCTGAAAATACAATAGAAATAACCGATGCTCAAACTGCACAAAAAATATTGAACTTAATGGACAAAATTGAAGAACATAACGATGTACAAAATGTTTATTCAAATTTTGACATTCCGGAAGAAATACTGGAGTCATTGAGTTAATGAAAAAGTTTAAACATCTTAAAACCGGCAACACCTACGAAATGGTGCGCGATGATGTAATAAATTGTACAAACGCCAATGATCACCAGATTATGGTATTGTACAAACGCCCCGAGTACCCCGAATTAATTTTTGTAAGGGAGAAAGAGGAGTTCTATCAAAAATTTTCACCCATAGAAACTGTATAGCCTCAAAACAATTAAATGATTAAAACAAATAAACCGCGATAATAGCGAATACGATTAACGGTATATTATAGTGTAAAAAAGTAGGTATACAGGTATCAGTAATATGGTTGTGCTGACCATCTGCATTTAAACCGGCAGTCGGTCCGAGTGTTGTATCTGAAGCCGGAGAACCGGCATCTCCCAGTGCTGCTGCCGCAGAAAGAATTATTATTGTTGCAGGAATACTGAAGCCCATTTTCAGACAAACAGGGACAAATAACACTGCTAAAATAGGAATAGTCCCAAAAGACGTCCCTATCCCCATTGTGATAAACAAACCGATTAACAACATCGTGACAGCAGCAACAATCTTGCTTCCAGCCATAAGATGAGAAGCAGCCGCAACCAGCGATTCTATGCTGCCGGTAGATTTTAACACCATAGCAAAACCCGCCGCAACAAGCATGACAAAAGCGACATAGCCCATAAGCCCTATGCCTTCATTCATAAGTTTATCCATTTTTTGATGGTCAATAGCACCGGTACCAAAGATAATCCCCAAACCGACCAAAGCCCCCAGCGGCAACGAACCTGTCCATATCTGAACAATCAAAGTTGCAAACGCAGCGATTAAGGTCAAATAATGATTTTTATCAAAATGTTCAACCTCATCAGAACTAACTTGATTGACGACAGGCAAATCTTTGTATACCCTAGATTTACGATAAGAAACAAATACCGCCCACAAAAGCCCGAACGTCATCGCCAAGCCCAAAAACCAGTTATACTTCCAAATATCACTTTTTAAAACCGCCATACCATTTTGCGAAAGATTATCTGCAATAAGCCCCTGAAATATCAATCCAAATCCTGCAGGTATGACAATATACGGCATTTTTAAACCATAAGCAAGCGAACAGGAAACAGCTCGTCTATCCAGCTTCAACTTGTTCATAACATGTAAAAGCGGAGGAATTAATATCGGGATAAAAGCAATATGCACAGGAATCAAATTTTGTGAAAACATCGCAATCACAGTTATTATTGCAAGAAGGACAAAAGCTTTACCCTTTATCACAGTTGCAATTTTTTTTGCAATCAAAGGAGCCAACCCCGTATGAGACATAGCAGCAGCGAATGCACCAAGCAAAATATAACTTAGTGCAGTCTCAGAATTCCCGCCCATGCCGGACACGAACGTAGACATAATTTCACCGACTGGCATTTTCGCGCTCAACCCTGCAACAATTGCGCTCACCATCAACGCCAAGAGTACATTTACTCTCATCAGACATAGTGAACAAAGCAATATAACAGAAATTATTACAGGATTAAAAACAAATTCCATACCAGATCAAGATAACACAAAAATATTATTGATAATTATCATAAATATTCTGAACCTGATGCGAATTTTCAAATTCATTTTCGGACTCATAATATTCTGAGGACAACTCTTGTTTTGTCATCCGGCCATCAAGGATTTTTTCAAGCAAAGTGAAATAATCCAGACATTTTTTGCCCTTGACGCCCTCTGTTTTTACAATAACTTCACCATTGGGTAACA
>CASEVT010000111.1 GCA_949291445.1 uncultured bacterium
AGCTTGTTCCCCTCAGAAGTCTCAATCCTGTTCATACCGACATCAACAACAATGACCCCCTCTTTTAACATATCGGCTTTAATAAGCCCCGCACAGCCTGCTGCACTTATAACAATATCGGCATTTTTTGTGTAATACGAAATATTATCAGTCTTTGAATGGCACAGCGTGACCGTCGCATTCAAATTCGTAAGCATTGCTGCCAACGGCCTGCCAACTATATTCGAACGTCCGACTATGACAACATTTTTACCATGAACATCTACATTATATTCTTCCAAAAGCCTGATTATTCCTTTGGGTGTACAAGGATACAATGCAGTATCCGAATTTGTAAAAATTTTTCCGGCATTATAAGGATGAAAACAATCAACATCCTTTATCGGATCGATTGTCTCAATAACCTTCTTTGTATCAATATGAGCGGGCAATGGCAATTGAACAAGGATTGCATTGACATCTTTATCGGAGTTAAGTTGATTGATCTTATCAAGCAAAACTGATTCCGCAACGTCTTTGTCAAACTCGATAATTTCCGAACGAAACCCAATCTCAAGCGCTTTTTTCTTCTTAGTATTAACATAAATCTTACTGGCAGGGTCATCTCCGACAATAATCACAGACAAAGAAGGTTTAGCGTTCAACAAAGAAGTTTTTGCCCGCAACTCATCCAGAATCTTATCTCTTAAAGTTTTACCATCAATTATCACTGCCATACGAAACTATATTACCACAAATCAGCCCATATTTCTCAAATCCGGCAAATTCAATCTGAAATAGAACTCTCTGAGCGCATCCAGTACAATTTGAGAATCTCTGGAGAGCGAATTTCCGTCAAGCGCAGGATCCTCAGGTATAACCCCGATTGTATCAAGATTATGTTTCATAAGAAGTTCCTGAACACTGTTCAATTTAACAGGTTCAACCCTGTTCAATAAAAGTCCCATCTGACCGCCTGCCGCATACTTTGCAGAAAACGCCTCAATCCGTTGCGCAAGCAACAACGACTCCTCGGTCGGTTGTGCCAAAATCAAAGTAACATCAATATCTATATCAACAAGTTGATTTAAATATTTCAAATCAAACTCACAATCAAAAATAACAATATCATAAGCATTAACAAGCTTTGTCACCGCATCGTTCATCTGTTGAGTAATAGGGCATCTGCAATCTTTGGACGGCACCAACCAAGACACAATTAAATCAACGTTATCTTCAACCTGAACAATAATATCTTCAAGCGCCCACTCAATATATTCCTGCTTAGTCATTTTTTCCGGAATACCGGTTTTGTACTCGTGTTTTCCACTACGTATACCATAAATTGTATTTCTAACGTCCAAACCGTAAGTATGTCCCAATTCACCCGATAAATCATTGTCGAACAGCAATATACTTTTATCAGGATAAATCTCCTTGAACAATTTTACAAAAGCCTTACATAAAGTAGTTTTACCGCTGCCGCTTTTACCGGTCATGGCAAGAGTTATTGTCATCAAATTACCTCATAAATTTCAGAAAGTTTTCTGCTCAATTCCACAGTGAGCCTCATCGCCTTTTGAGCAAGTTCTACACTCAACCCACCTGCACCGCAAGAAGGAGTAATAAAACTTTGTCGAATTATCAAATTTTGTTCAATACCTTTTTCAGTCAAATAAGAAAGAGATTCTTCAAAAAGTTTTGTCAAAGAATCAACATCAGCATCTTGCAATGCAGCCTTATCCAAAGTAGGAACCATCCCCCAGGCAAGATACCCGCCATTATTGAGAAAAGACCTAATTGCAGACGAATAAAGCCCCAGACTCTTTGAAAAGGCATACCCGTCAAAATTGATAATATCAACACCGGAATCAATCAACAATGACCAATCCGCCTTGCCACAACAATGAACGGCGCACATTCCGCCAAAATCTCTTATCGCCTGCGCAATTTCACTAATCGCCGCAACAATATCTTCTCTTTGAACAGTAACAAAAGCCGAAGTACCATACTGTGACAAAACGGGCTCATCCAAAAAGATTATTGGTTTTATATTCTGAGAACTTTTTTTAAATTCCTGAATCTGCCAGACCGCCTTTAAAGTGATTGCCTTCACCAGAACATCACGAAATGTTTCATCATAAAAACTGCATTTTAAATCCGCATCGCACAAACTTGTTCCCCAAGTAAACGGCCCGATAACATGACCTTTTGCATAATCATAACCGCCAAGTCTTGACAAAAAATCAGTTATTGCAGAAGAATACGGGGGAGTTATCGCATATTTTGTGAGGCTTGAGAGTTCTTTTTCGGTCACAATCGACTCATAGTCGAGAAAAAACTCCTCCAACTCTGTGAAAAACTCGTCTGATTGAGGATCGCAATAATATTTTTCTTCCTTGGAATTAAATTTAATCCCCGGCACACCCTGAATATACTGGATAGTCATATCCTCTTTTTTGTCGACAGCAGCCAGCTGCGGCCAAAACGGAATATCAGAAAAATTTTCAAAGATTAAATCCAAAGCATCTGACGGATTGTTATGAGGAAGACTCCCTACTGCCGTTGCTTTCAATGACAGACTACTCAATCATGACTCCTTTTCAAATAAAAATTCGCTCTATACAAGAATATAAGCTGATCACAATTCTACTAGAAATAAATTTTTGTGGCAATTTATTAATTCATGCCAAACACTGAAAAATAATATATAATTGTGAAAGAAAATAATAAAAGTGAGGATTAATATGAAAGTACTTATTACGGATAAAATTAATGAAACAGCAAAAAAGATAGTAGAAGAAGCAGCACAAGCTGACATTCTGCCGACAATGCCCGAGGAAGAGTTGTGCAAAGTAATAGGCGATTACGATGCATTGATGGTGCGCTCTCAGACAAAAGTAACCGCAAAAGTTCTTGAAGCTGCAAAAAATCTCAAAATTATCGGACGTGCAGGTGTCGGGGTTGATAATATTGATGTAGATACGGCAACACAAAAAGGTATAATCGTAGTAAACTCTCCTGACGGCAACACTAACGCTGCGGCAGAACATACAATAGCTTTAATGTTGGCAATGTCCAGAAATATTGCCAAAGCCGCACAGTCAACAAAAGAAGGATTATGGGAACGTTCAAAATACACAGGACACGAAGTCTTTCACAAAACACTTGGGATCATCGGTTTTGGCAAAATAGGTTCTCACGTAGCCAAGGTTGCTCTAGCTTTAGGAATGGAAGTTCTTGTATGTGATCCTTATACATCAAAAGAGGTTGTGGAAAAGTTTGGTGCTAAATACATTCCGACACTTGATGAATTTTGGGGCAAGTGCGATTATATCACCGTTCACACACCTAAAACGAAGGAAACTGCATATTTGATCAATAAAAATACAATAAACAGAATGAAAAAAGGTGTCCGTCTTATCAATTGCGCACGCGGAGGAATAATTGACGAAGCCGCATTGAAAGAAGCTCTTGAATCAGGTCAGGTCGCTCAAGCTGCTGTTGATGTTTTTGAAGGCGAACCCAATATTGCAGACAATCCGCTTGTAAAAACCACCGGCGACATACTGCTTACACCGCATCTGGGTGCATCAACCGAAGAAGCACAACTCAATGTTGCTATTGACGTTGCCGAACAAATTAAAGATGTACTTCTTGGAGGTTCGGCTCGGGCTGCGGTGAATATTCCGGCATTAAAACCCCAAAAATTGGAACCTGTTAAGGATTATATGCAGCTTGCCGAAAATATTGGCGAAATGGCGATGCAATCCGCTAAAGGACAATTGAAAAATATCGAAATAACAGTTAACGGAAATCTTGCCGATTTAGATGTTTCTCCGCTTGAGGTTGCAGTTTTAAAGGGAGTACTTTCTTCTTTTATGGTAGACGTCAATTTTGTCAATGCTCCAATTATTGCTAAAGCAAAAGGATTGAATGTCACTACTTCAAAATCACATAAAAGCTGCGATTATATCGGCTCAATCACTGTTAAGTTAACAACCGACAATGACTCTACCGTCGTAGCCGGTGCATTGCTTGCGCAAAACATGCCGAGAATTGTCAAGATTAACGACTACAATACAAGTATAGAGCCTGAAAAACACGTGCTTCTTGTACCTCACGAAAATAAACCGGCGATGGTTGCAAAAGTTGCCACAGTTTTGGGCAATGCCGGAATCAATATTAGCAGAATGAATGTTGCGCAAAAAACTGCTCAACACGATAACGTATCAATTATGATAATCAATATCGGCAGCGAGGTTGATGAAAAAACGCTGGATGAAATATCCAAAATTGACGGAATCGGCGAGGCTAAGTACATTAAACTTACCGCATAATATCTTTTACAGCTGCAATTAAATCTTGTTTGGTTTAAAATAATTCCTGTACAGATTAGGAACAGCTATGAAAAAGGTTTATGTTGAAACATTGGGCTGTCAGATGAACAAATCAGACAGCGAAAGGATAATCGGTATATTATCGCACTTCGGATATGAAGAGACATCAGTTCCGGAGGAGGCAGATTTTTTAATCATCAATACTTGCAGCATTCGTCAACTCTCTGCAGAAAAAGCATACAGCCGCGTCGGTGTCTGGGGTAAATGGAAACGGCAGGGTAGAAGAAAAGGTAAGTATATTAAAATTGCTTTTTGCGGATGCGTTGCTCAACAAGATAAAGAAAAATTGCTCAAACGCTTTTCTTTTTTGGATCTGGTTTTTGGCACAAACAACATTTACGAATTACCGGAATTATTAAAAAGGATTGACAAAGGCGAACGGGTCTGTGCAACCTCTGAAAGACCTTACATTGCCGATGAAACTCAATACGATATAAAACGTGCAAAAAGCCTTAACGCTTGGATTCCGATAATGGAAGGGTGTGACAACTTTTGTACATACTGCATCGTTCCGTTTACAAGGGGCAGAGAACGCAGCAGAGAGCCGCAAAAAATTATTTTCGAAGCTAAAAAAGCAATTGAAAGCGGGTTTAAGGAGATTACTCTTCTCGGACAGAATGTTGACAGCTACGGGAAGGGATTGGCTGAGGATGTTACGCTTGCGAACTTGCTGCGTCAACTTAACAAATTGGACGGCAAATTCAGAATCCGGTTTGTCACATCTTATCCGACAGATATTTCAGATGATCTTATTGAGGCGGTAAAAGAATGTGACAAGGTCTGCGAATACTTTCATATCCCTATGCAATCCGGTAACACCGAGTTGCTCAAAGACATGAACAGACGTTACACAAGAGAAGAATACGGCGCTATAGTAAAAAAAATCCGCAACACTTTTGATGATGTTACTATAACTTCTGATTTTATCGCAGGATTTCCGGGCGAAACAGAAGAACAATTCAACGATACTTTGAGCGCAATCGACGAATTTGAACTGGATTACTCAAACACTGCTGCCTATTCGCCGAGAGAAAAAACCAAAGCTGCACGTTGGGTCGACAAATTTATTGACGAAGAAACAAAAATGAAAAGACTTGCTATACTTAACGAAAAAAACAGAGAAGCTTGTATTAAATCTAATAAAAAGTTTGTCGGCAAAATTTTGGAAGTCCTCATTGAGTCCGCAGAAAAAAGAAACGGCAAAACAATACTTACCTCTCGCGCAAGAAACAATAAGATTGTACACTTTGAAGGCTCCGAAGATTTAATCGGTACATTCCAAAATACAAAAATAACAGGTGCTTCCACCTGGCACCTTTTTGGCGAGCTTGTTCAATAAAATTTTTCAACAAATGTAACCTTGTTTTATAGACGATTCTTTTATACCAAACATCGGTTTATCTTGTAGGCTTATATATTTTCTTGCCTTCTTTAACATACTGTTTAAGGGCCTTTTCACCGATTTCAGGTTCAATATTTCCATATACCAAAATGCCGCGTTTTTTAAATTCCTCAAACCATTTTGGTTTAAAACCTTCATCAAAACCGGTTATTTTTTCAACGGATTCAGAGGGGACGCCATAATATACTGACTTAATTCCGGACCACATTATTCCGCCGATACACATCATACACGGCTCGGCTGTAACATAAAGACTCAAATTATATGGTGCAAGATTATATGTCCCATACTTCTGCTGGGCAGCTTTTATTGCATTCATCTCTGCGTGGTTGTTGCTGCAATTTTCATTAACAACTGAATTCGCTACTTTTACAATTAAATTTCCTTTATCGTCATATACCGCTGCCACAAAAGGACCGGAACCTTCCTTCGTATATTGAGGCATATCATTTTGTAAACCCGTAATAATCTTTACCGCCTTACGCACCTTCGCCTCATCATAGTTATCATTGGTTATAACCTGCGAAAAAGAGCTAACTTGAGAAACCAACAAAATGAAAAACACATAAAAAAACTTCTTCATAAAAAACCTCACACTCTAATATATCTCATAAGGGTTTTATAAACTAATTTTGCGCCAGAAGTCAAGTGTTGTAAATATTATTTCCAGTAAACTTTAAAGTTTTCAATTTCTTCAAGAGTTTTATTGTAATCCCCCCTGAAACAAATTGTCCTGTCATCAATGTAAAGATAAGACGGCAATTTTACATTAGTAATATCTTTAAAAAACTTATCTAAATTATTATTAATCAGCCATTTAGTTGCAAGCATCAAGTTCCTTGACGTAAAAAGATACAATTGCGCACTTTGAGATAATGTTTCTAAAAACTCATAAGCCCCGACTTTAATTTCAGGAATGTAATTTTCATTGAATTTTTCTTTCCCGTATTCATTTAGTACGCCGTCTAAATCTATAAGTATTTTTTTAGTGAACATAAATAATATCCTATTATTGCTAGTAGTACTAGTTGTATATAATGCTAGTGTAGCTAACAATCTAAAAATGAACAA
>CASEVT010000112.1 GCA_949291445.1 uncultured bacterium
CCTGATTTGATATGGGTTATAGACTATGCTGCCATTTTTATCCAAAAGCATGGGCTGGACTTCTGACGATGATTCACTGAGTGATATTCTCAATCTGTCACCTGCTAATTTTATACCATTTATTTCATACTGTGTATTGCCTATTTTGTATATCTCGGTTTGCCATTCAATATTTCCGTTTGGGGATGTTTTTATTAACAATCCCAATGTCCCTTCCGAGATCTTTTCTCCATAACTTTTGGGTATGAAGTAGTAGGTATTGTTTTTAGTATCCTTTGCAATAAAGTTTTCTGCTATTTCTTCAATCTTTTTGTCAACCCCCAGCTCATTAATTTCAATACCAGCGGGTTTGCTGTCTACTTTTAGTTCTTCTAATTTTCTTGGTCCTGATGTGGTTTGGACATTTTCAGGGGGAATAATCTCTTCAAATCCTACTCCTTCTTCCGGTGATTGAAGCGGGGTTAATCCACTATTCTCTATGGGTATAGTCTTTGCATTTGTATAATTTACTCTCTGGCGTTCAGCGGATTGCACAGGTTCAGGCTCTGATTGCGCTTCTTCTACTCTTGCAACCATTGCTCTCTCTCTGTTTTTTGCATTTATCGTGTTAACTTTGTTTTTAGCATCAATGACTAAAAATAAAACTAACGCAAACATCAAAACTAATATTAATACTGTAACTTTCCTGTCCACTCTGTACCTGCCAATTCTTTATCTAGCTATAATCAGTTTAGTTTATTTAGATAAAAAAGTAAATATTTTAAGATTCTGAAAAAAAAGAGCCCATCGGGCTCTTTTTTTATATGGAAGCTTTTTCTTCTTCGCTGACTCCTTTTATTGTAAGGTTAACTCGACCTTTGTCGTCGATTTTCATAACTTTTACAATAACTTCATCACCGACAGAAAGATGACCTTCTATTGTTTCGATTCGTTCGTTACAAATTTGAGAAATATGCACCATTCCGTCTTTGCCCGGGGCAAGTTCTACAAATGCACCGATAGGAATTATTCTTACAACTTTTCCTTTTCTTACCATGCCGGGTTCCGGTCTGAAAGTAATTGCTTCAATCATTTTTATTGCGATATCGGTACCTTCTTTATCGTTACTTGTAATAGTCACTGTACCGTCATCTTGAATATCGATTTCCGCACCGGAGCAATCTATTATATTTCTGATATTTTTACCGCCGGGTCCGATAACAGCACCGATATCTTCGGTTGAGATCTTCATTGTGAAAATTCTCGGTGCATAAGGTGACATTTCCTTTGCCGGTTCTGTGATAACTTCTCGCATTTTTGAAAGTATATGTAATCTTCCTCTTTTAGCTTGTTCTAATGCTCTTCTCAGGGTTTCATTAGATATGCCTTTTACCTTCATGTCCATTTGAAGAGCTGTAACTGCTTCATCGTTACCGGTGACTTTAAAGTCCATATCTCCGAGAAAATCTTCAATTCCTTGTATATCGGTAAGAACTATGTCATTTCCGTCCTCACCTTTTATAAGTCCCATTGCTACCCCGCCAATCATGCATTTTACGGGGACACCGGCATTCATAAGTGCCATTGATGTTCCGCAGGTTGAACCCATTGATGTTGAACCGTTTGATTCTAAAACATCTGAAGTAACTCGGATTGTATATCCGAATTCTTCTTGGGACGGGAGTGCAGGGATATTTGCACGTTCTGCAAGGTTACCGTGTCCTACTTCTCTTCTGCCAGGACCTCTCAATGGTTTTACTTCACCTACTGAAAATCCTGGGAATATATATTTGTGCATGAATGTTTTTTTAGTTTGTGGATCTACACCGTCCAATTCTTGTGCCATCCCCGGTCCTGCCAACGTAGCAACTGACAGGATCTGTGTTTGTCCTCTTGTAAACACTGCTGAACCGTGTGCTCTGGGGATTACTCCTACTTCGCACCATATCGGTCTTACATCTTCATAACCCCTTCCGTCAGCTCTGACGTGTTCATCTCTTATCATTGCTCTCATGATTTTCTTTTCAAGCGCTTTAAATTCTTCCGCTATAAAGTCAATGCCGGTTTCTGCCATCATAACTTTAATCGGATGTTCATCGTCGTATCCGTCAAATCTTTCTTTGACAAGCTCTTTTGCATGTTCAAGTTTTGCTTTTCTCGATTCTCTGTCAAAATCATGATATGCATCGGTCACAAGGTCAAACGCAATTTCTTTTATAGTTGCAGCTATTTCTGATGTGTCATACGGATTAACAAATTCCGGTTTTTCGATGCCGCAATCTTTTGCAAATTGTAGTTGTGCTTCAACTTGTTTTCTTATTTCAACTTGTGCAAATTCAACTGCTGCCATTATGTCTTCTTCTGAAACAAATTTTAATCCTGCTTCAACCATAATCACTGAATCGTGAGTACCTGCAACCACTATGTCCATGTCTGACTTTTCAGCTTCTGCATATGACGGGTTAGCTATGAATTCTCCGTTAAGTCTTGAAACTCTGACTGCGCCTATCGGACCTTCAAACGGAGCTTCCGTCAACATCAATGCTGCTGATGAACCAAGCATTGCCAATGTATCGGGTTGATTATTCTCATCCAAGCTTACCAGTTGTGAAACAATTTGCACGTCATTTCTGTATCCTTTAGGGAACAACGGTCTGATTGGTCTGTCTATTAATCTTGATATTAAAATAGCTTTATCTGAAGCTTTACCTTCGCTTCTGTTGTATCCGCCGGGGATTCTTCCAACTGCTGACATTCTTTCTTCGTAATCTATTAACAACGGAAAAAAGTCTATTCCGACTCTCGGTTCCGGGCTTACTACCGCATGAACAAGCAGCATTGTATCTCCGCATCTCACTACTACCGAACCACTCGCTGATTTGGCATACTTTCCTGTTTCTATTGTAACCGTCTTGTTACCTACAGGAATCTCAATTCTTTTAACATCTACCATGTTTTTTGTTCCTTTTCTTTTTTTCTCTTCTTTTTACATGTTCAAGAAAAGTATAGTTCAAACACTATTTAATTACTATATTTATTTAAAAAACTATGAGATTTAATTTTATGCCGTTGTTTTTTTATATTTTTTTGAAAGTGACTTAAACTTTCTTATAATAATTGTTGTCATTATTGCACTCAGGAATAAAAATGATGTTGCAAGTCCAATCCAAAATCCCAATAACGACATATTGAAGTGGTACGCAAGAATAAATCCTAGTGGCAGTCCAAAAAACCAGTAACCTGCTATAACCGAGATTGAAGCGGTTTTAGTCATTTTTAAGCCTTTAAGTATACCGCTTAAACATACCTGAAAACCGTCAAACATTAGGTATAATGACGCTATATGCAATATCGGAATACCTATTTTTAGCATTTGAGAGTTATTTGTAAATACTTCGAAAATCTGTTGAGGGTAAACTGAAAGAGTTAGTGCGCATAAACCCATAAATCCTACTGAGAGCATTGTGCCGGCAATTGAATACCTCTTGATTTCGGGGAAAATTTTTGCTCCATTGTAAAATCCTACTTTTATTGCTATTGCACTGGAGATCGAGAGGGGAACCATGTACGCAGATGATGTTATCGTAACTATGATATTATGCGTTGCTGCCAGTATTCCTGCCTCTTTGCCAACCAGTATTGTTATTATATTGAAGCCCAAAAATTCCAGAAGCATTGCCAGTCCTATCGGGGTGCCTATTTTCAATAGCTGCTTTATAAACGGTTTGTCAAACGGATGTTTGAATCGGATTAATTTTAGACAGTATATCAGCAAAATTAATCCCATTAATGTTCTGACAATAAATGCTGCAATTGCCAGTCCTATTACTCCCAGCCCCTGCATTGTACCTATGCCGAAAACCAGTGTGTATGCCAGCACAAAATTTACAATTAGGGCTATTATCAGTATTAAATTCGGAAAATTTACTATTTCATATGCCAGCAAAAATTCTTTTAAACATTGGTACATATACATCCCAAAAAGTGAAAATGAACAAATGAAAATATATTCTCTTATCATTGGAACAAGTTCTGCTTCAAATCCCATTTTGGATATAAGCGGTACTGTCATCAGGCAAATTATACAAAATATTATTGCCAGTATCATTGCGTAATTTAATACTGTCATCAGAAATTTTTTTGTTGGTTTTCGATTACCCCGATAGTTTGAGATTACAATCGATATTGCAGACATCAAACCGAGTCCTACTACCAGAATGCAAAATATAATTGAATTCGCAATGCTTATTGCGGCTAAAGTTGATGTTGAATGTTTTGCGGCAATAAATACGTCTGTTGCTCCGATAAGTATTTGCCCCAAATTGCCTATCATCAACGGAAATGACAGTACTAACGTTTCTGTGAAATATTTTTTATATTTATTAAATGTTTCGCTGAACAACATTGTTCTATCCTTGTGTATCTATTACCAAGATATCACGACAAAAAACTATGTCTACAAAGATGTTTTTGCTCTGACAATAGCGCTTTCAATCTCGAAGAATATATCGCTTCTGGTTATTAGTTTGTCTAAGCCGAGCTTTAAAACTTTTGCTGCTAATTTTTTGTTATTGAATATAAACGATATTTGAGCGCCATTGTCCTGAAGTCTTACGATCATATCTTCCAGTGCAAAAACCGCGGATATATCCATATACTTTAACGATTGGCAATCTATGATTATATGCTTTGTATCAAGAAGATTTTCTACTTTTGAAAGCACATGAGATGCTGAACCAAAAAAGAAGATACCTTTTATGTGCATAATTAGTATTTTGTTTTGTTTGTCCTCTTCAATACTGTCGTCATCGGCTGCGATTTCATCGGATTGCAGACCTTTGATTTTTACATTCATTTCATTTGATATTTTTATTGCAAATATGACTGATGAGAGAACTATACCCACACCCACTGCGAGTATTAAATCATCTAAAACTGTAATCAAAAATACGAGTGCCATTACTGCCAAATCACCTTTGGGTGCAAGTTTTAGCAGTTTTAAAAACTTGTAATCAATTATATCAAACCCAACCTTGACTAAAATACCTGCTAATACAGCCATGGGGATTTTAGCTGCGAAAGGCGAAAATACAAGAACCACAGCAATCAAAAATATTGAATGTATGACGCCTGATAATCTCGAGTTGCCTCCTGATTTGATATTTACTACCGTTCTCATTGTTGCGCCGGCGCCAGCAAGCCCACCAAACAATGAACTTATCATATTGCCCAATCCTTGACCTATTAGTTCTTTATCCGAATTATGCTTTGTTTTTGTTAAAGAGTCTGCGACCAGTGAGGTTAGCAATGAGTCAATTGAGCCTAATAATGCTAAAGTTAATGCCAGTGGTAAGACTGTGTTTAGTTCGTTATAATGAATCAAAGGAAATTCAAATTTCGGGAATGTTGCCGGTATTGCGCCTATTGTTTCGACATCAAAGTGCAGAAAAATACCGACTAATGTTCCGGCTATAAGTGCTATTAGCGGGGAAGGTATTTTTGAGGTTATCTTTTTGGGAGTTAAAAATACAATAAGTAAAGTTATTAATCCTAAAAAGAAACTTTCATAATTGATATCTTTCAAGGACGATAAAAAATTTAGCAAGTTTTGTATCGGTGCACCATCAAAATTTACTCCGATAAGCGGGTTGAGCTGTAAAAGGGTAATGATTACGCCTATTCCGCTCATAAACCCCGATATTACAGGGTAGGGTACATATTTGATAAATTTACCTATATTCAAAATCCCGAAAATTACTTGAAATATGCCGGCAAGTAGTATCGTCATGAATATAACGTGGGGGTTATTTGCATTTGTAAGTACTATGGATGCAATCACAACCGTCATCGGTCCGGTCGGACCGGATATCTGTGTCGGGGTTCCGCCAAATACAGTTGAAAATATGCAAACTATTATTGCTCCCCATAATCCGGCTGTAGCTCCCAATCCGCTTGCTACACCCAGTGCAAGCGCCAAAGGTAGTGCAATTACGCCTGCTGTGATTCCTCCGTATACGTCCCCTTTTATATTTGTTAAATTACGCATAGTTTTCATTCTATCATATTTGTTCTTTTATAGCCTACTCTTATGTTGATTTCTCCTGTTTAATCATTAAATTTCGTGTTGTAGGTGAAAGTTTGTAAATTTTTCTTAACATTTGATAAAAAAACCTAAAGTTTTGAAAAAATGTGCCGATAACTAATATAGATATGTAGTAACAAAGGAGTATCCGCTATGGGAATGGCAGCTTCACAAGCCAGATTTTTAGGTCTAACAGCTAGAAAAACAAACACTGAATATGAAGGACAACAAGTTAACCAACAAAGAACAGCATTGGCAAACCAAAGTGCCGGTTTGTTCAATGAGTTATTATCTTTGAAAGTACCAACACCTCCTTTGGCTACCGACTATTCTAAAAGTGAGTATGTCTTCACTAATCCTGCAACTTCTGATGAAATTGCTCTTGATTATATTTTGAAAAATCCTGTCGGTGATGATGGATTGCAAACCTACACAGTCGACGGTAAAATCAAAACCACAGATTATTTGTACAACATTGCAACTAGAACCTACGGTACAGGTGATTCGAATGCTTATTCCGTAAGAGGCAGTGATTCCGACCCTGTTACTTATTCGATTAGTATTGGTAATAGTGATTATATGGAATTGTCGGGTCCTTCAAGGTATGATGTTTTGACAGAAAAATTCAATGCTGTTGATGGTGCTCCCGGAGACTGCCAAGCTGGTGATACTTTCTATAAATATGTTGATTCAAGAACTGGTATTGCATATTTTATTAACAGTAAAGATTTTAATCCTGAAGCACAAATATTCCCTGCAGAATTGCAAATTTATTCTCAACAATCCTATGCTAAAGATGCGCCATTCCACTCTGATAATGCCGAGTTAACTCAAGCGCAAGATGGAACTGGTAGATTTACTTCAATTAGATTTGCAACAGGAACTGACGCTGATGGCAACCCTATAAATTTTGTGACTTGTGCTCTTGAAATGCGTACAACTCAAGATGAGGATGCTTTTGATGACGCAATGAACCAATATAATGCTGAAAAAGCAGCTTATGACAAGAGGGTTGCAGAAATTGATGCTCAAACAATTATTATTCAACAACAAGACAGAACTCTCGAATTGCACCTTACTCAACTTGATACTGAACAACAAGCAATTCAAACAGAATTGGATGCAGTTAAAAAGGTAATTGATAAGAACATAGAAGAAACTTTCAAAACATTTGCATAAAAACTATCCTAAACTATCGATTTGTTCCGGTTTCGGGCTTTCAGATAAGTGGGGTATACTTAAGTATGGTATGTATGATACCTACATATGATTTTTAATAAATCACGGTTTAAATGCTATTTTAAAAACTTTATAATGAGAATGTAATATATCTTAATGTAATATAGGAAAATTTTGACAATACGAAGGACATAATTAAATTTTAATAGTTAGGTAAATAGAATACGGAGACAGCTTATGGGTATGGCAGCATCTCAAGCAAGATATTTAGGCTTGCAAGCTAGAAAAACAAATACTGAATACGAAGGACAACAAGTCAACCAACAAAGAACAGCGCTGGCTAATCAGAGTGCTGATTTATTCAGAAGACTATTAACGTTAGAGGTGCCTACACCACCGGATCAAACAAATTATAAAACTGACGGTTATACATATAGTGATCCGACAAGTTCTGACGGTAAGGCTTATATCGATTCGATGACTAAAAATGAAAATTCTGATCCTCCAACTTATACAGTAGTTGTTCGTAAGAAAGTTAATGAACCTCAGTATAACGGTTTGTCAGATCAGAGTGTTTCTGTAATAAAAGATGCGGATCAAAAGTATAGTATAAACCTGTCTAATGGTACACAATATACTTTGGACGGTCCAATCTCTCCATTGAGTCAGACTTTGTGTGATGAATTTAATAACCTTGGAACGGCTGATTATCAAAATGAAACGGCTGATACTTATTACAAATTTACTAATGGTGCAACAGGTGTAACTACTTATATAAACACAAAATCCGGTTTTGACCCTGAAAATCAAAATTTGCAATCTGTTGACTTTTTTATGACTCAGACTATTGAGAAAGAGGCTTATGAAACCATCGAAAATGCTGTTCTAAGTCAGTCTGAAGATGGGGTTTATACTTCTTTGTATTATTCAGATAACTCAGGTAAACATACGTATGCGCTTTCTCCATCCAGTGATTATGATGAAGCTGCTTATGATGCGGCAATGAATCAGTATAACTATGATAAGGCGCTTTATGAGAAAGAAGTTGCTGATATAAATGCAAAGACAGAAGAGTTGCAAGAAGAAGACAGAACTTTGGAATTGCGTCTTAAACAACTCGATACTGAACAAGAGGCTCTTCAGACTGAATTGGATTCAGTTAAAAAGGTAATTGATAAAAATATTGAAAATGTATTCAAAACATTTCAATAATTAGAAGATATGCGAGGCTAATATGTCCTATAAAAATGACGGTTATCTGGTAATAGCTAACAAATTCGGAAACGCAAGTTCTGACGCAAAGGCTCAACTGTTTGAAACGTATGACAGGTTAAGAGACCTGACGGTGAGCGGTTCATCTCTGGACGGTGCCGGTTTTGGAACTGCAGGTACATTTTTATGGAATATAGCCAGATTGATTGCCCCAAGTGCATTTATGTCTGTTATGGGCGGAAATCAGACTATGAATATTCCGGGTACTTCCTATTGGTCTCCTATTAGCGGTGCAAATTCCATATTGGATGGTGGTAGTGCTGCTTTTGGTTTGACTAATTTAGGAAATTATCCCGGATTCCCTAACGGTGCGGCTAATATATTTTGGGGGTTCGGTTCTGATACCGGAGTAATGACAGGTGGTGCTTCAGGATTGTATAATGCTGCCAGTATCGGTGGTTCTGTCGGTGCTAGTACTGCTGCTTATGGTGCTGGTATTGCATCAGGATTTGGGGTTCCCGGAACCGGATGGGTATTGCCCACTGCCGGCGTTGTTTCCGGTATTGCAGGTGTTGTTCAGGCTATGGCTCCTTATATGGGGGCTTTCGGTCTGGGGGCTACTGTCGCCGGCAATCTGCTTCAAGGTACTACTTCCGCTGCTCTAGCTGCTTATCAGAATATGACCGGTCGGATTGTTTCTAACGCTGATACTATACTTTCTAACAGGGTTAGAAATATTGAAACTGTTGTTAAAATGTTAGATACTCAGGGTGATATTGTTAAGAAAATGCTCAAAGATGACCTTGAGGGCGATAACAAACAAATTCAAAATATGTAATTATTGTACTAATCTTGTTTATTGCTTTAACGTATGCGCTGTTATTCCATACGTTGGTGCGTTGCTGTGATTAAAAGGAGCTTTATGCGTGAAAATTTTTTCGATCTCTTGTTAAAAAAAATTGTAAATTATTATTACAATTTGGTCACAACATCACCTGATTTATTAAAGAATTTCGAAGAAATGCCGATAGATCATGTAGAACAGAAAGCTAACATGGCATTTTTAAAAAGTGTCGGAGGGGCTTATTTTGATTGCTTCAAGTAATATTAAGAAATATTAAAAAATATCTTGAATCGGGCAATTTAAGCGTACAATCTGTTTTTATAGTTATGTAGGTGTCCCGATTGTGGGCAAGGAGTACAAGAAGTGTTTCAACAAGCTTTACAAAGTAACTTACAAAACATAATTAACTTTCTTGGCTATGTGGTCGCTTATATGAGACGTCATAATCCGTTTACGACTCTGGCTAACAGCGCACTTGCTATGTTAAAAGACTTTTTAACTATGAACAAAAAACTGAAAATGGCGAAGTATCGTGTTAATTATCAAATGTACAAATTGAATCAAATGGAACAATTGATTGCAGAAAATAATGAGCACGTATTTCTAAAGGGAAGAAAACTCAATCAAACTAGATAGGGGTGGCCATAATGGGATTGGCAACAGCACAAATGAGATTTATGTATCTGAACGCTTACAGACTGGATCTGGAGTATAAGATACAGCTCATTACGGAAGCAAAAATGAATCTTTCAAGAACTGTTACTGACTTGCTTAATGTCGGTACGGATCTTGATTCTGACGATCCTATTGTGAGAAAGCTTGAGGCTCGCAAAGAACGCTTGAACATAATGGAGAAAAAGCTTGATATGCAAATGCAGCAGTATCAACAAAAACTTCAAATGATTGATTCTGAAATGGAGTCTTGTTCAAAACTCGTTGATAAAAATATAAAATTCTCTTTCAAATATTAATTTTTTAATTGAATAAAAACTGACAGTCGATAATTCGCTGTCAGTTTTGTTTTGGATATATTTATTTGTAAATTGCAATTAATTGTTTTTGTTTTTTTTATTTATAAAAAATATTAATTTGTCATTCAAATCTTTTGTCCAGCACAAGTAGTTTCTTTTTATTTTTTTTCCTTTAAAATGAGCAGTTTGTGAAGGATTTTTGAACAGATTAATCACATCATCAAGGTTGTAGAATAAATCTTTGGTTGATATTTCTTTCATTTATTTATCTGCCTTTGAAATATATGATTCTGAAAGAGTCAGTTTTATAAAGTTTTTTGCTTCGTTAACGGGAACTGCGAAACCTATACCGATGTTGGAGATATTATTGTCCGGATTATATATAGATTGGCTGATTCCGATCACCTCACCTTTAATATTTAAGATGGGACCGCCTGAGTTTCCGGGGTTAATTGCGGCGTCTGTTTGTATTTTGTTTTTTGTATAATCTATTCTTGACACGATACCTGTGGTTAATGTGCCCGTGAATCCGAAGGGGTTCCCGATTGCCAGAACTTTTTGTCCAACCTTAACTTTTTCCGAGTCACCGAGTTTAATTGTCGGTAGCGGGCGTTTAGGGTTAATTTTTATAAGTGCCAGATCCTTATCTTTACCCAGTAGTGATAGTGTTTCTCCTTTGAAAATTTCACCTGTCGACATTGTCACTTGAATATTTTTTGATGAGTCAATTACGTGTGAGCTGGTGAGTATGATTCCTTTGGGGTCAATAATGCAACCTGTTCCACTCGATAGACCGTCTTTTAGATCCGCTTCTACCGCCACTATTGCGGGTGTGATTTTTTCGTAAATTTCTGTAATTGTTTCATCTTCATCAAATTTTGAACCGGCAATTATTCCGGATTCTGCTGATGGGGTTGATGTAAGTAAGAACAATAATGTTAAAAAACTGATAATGTATTTTTGCACAATCTCTCTCCTCTTTATTTTCTAACATTATTGATTTGAATTCTGATTTTAATAATATTTAAGCTGGTAGGGGATAAGGCTTATTAATTTTTATATTAAAATTTTGTAAAAGGTTTAAAAATAAATTATTAGAGCATATAATTTTAGTATAGTGAGAGTGGAGTACTTAGGTTAGTGCTGTTAGAAAAAGAAATAAAATTTCAATCAAAAATAGAGAAAGCCATCGAAAAGATAGTCGGGCGTGATGATTTAATAACCGATCTTGAGGGCGTGTACGGATATGCATATGATTGTGCACATATACAATTTAGTGCAAAATATCCGACCATGGTTGTATTGCCTGAATCAACTGAAGAAGTTAGTGAAATTATGAAAATTGCTTATGCAAATTCTATTCCAGTAATCGCAAGAGGTGCCGGTACAAATCATGCCGGTGGGTGTATGCCTTTGAGTGGCGGTATAATTTTACATTTTGCAAAAATGAATCAGGTTATTGAATTGAATGCAGGCAATCTTTCTTGCAGAGTGCAACCGGGGGTTGTGGTGAAAGATTTGCAAAATCTTGTTGAGTCTTGTGGTTTGTTTTTTCCGCCTGATCCGTCTAATTTAGCAGTTTCTACAATTGGTGGCGGTATTGCGCTTTCATCCGGCGGACCTAGAGCATTTAAATACGGTACTATGAAGGATTATGTTTTAGATCTTGAAGTTGTGCTTTCTGACGGGACGATTATTCATACAGGTGCGCAAACACCAAAGAATGTTACAGGATATAATCTTACGCAGTTGTTTGTCGGTTCTGAAGGTACACTTGGGATTGTTACGGAAGCGGTTTTAAGACTTATTCCGCGTCCGGAATGTTCAAATGTTTTGCTTGTATATTTTGAACGTCTTGAGGAGGCTGTAAATGCTGTCAGTGCTATTATAAATAACCAGCTTGTTCCGTCTGTTGTGGATTTGATTGACAAGAAAACAGTTCAGACTATAGAACAGTTTTTCCCTTCGGGACTTTTGACTGATAAAGATGCTGCTTTATTGATTGAGGTAGATGGTGATTGTGTTTCAGTTGAGCATCAGCAGAACAAAATTATTTCTTTGTGTAAAAAATACAATGCTGTTTTTATAGATTGTGCTGCTGATGATATACATAAACAACGCATTTGGACTGCGAGAAGAGCGGCTTTTGGCGCTTGTGCAAAGTTGGCACCGAATGTTGTTACAGAGGATGTTGTTGTTCCGCGTTCTAAAATTTATGAAATGGCTTTAGGGATTGACCAAATCGCAAAAAAATATAATATTATTACTATGATTATGGGTCACATTGGTGATGGTAATATTCATCCGAATTTTGCTTTGGATTTGAGAGATGAAATCCAGAGAACGAACTTTGAGATGGCTAAGGATGAGTTGTTTAGATTGGCTGTAAAACTTGGTGGGACTCTTTCCGGTGAACATGGGATCGGGTGTCAAAAATCGAAATTCTTGAGTCTTGCTCTTTCACAACCGGTTATTGCTATTATGAAAAGTTTAAAGGGGATTTTTGATCCTAAAAATATATTGAATCCGAATAAGATGATATAAAGGAGTTGTATGGAAGCTTGTGTCGTATATTGTACTGTTCCCAATGAGTTTAGTGCTAATCTGATTGCAAATTCGCTTGTTGAAGATAAGTTGGCTGCTTGTGTTAATGTTGTTCGCAATATTACTTCTATATACCGCTGGGAGGGTATTGTGCAGGAGGAGCAAGAACTTTTGCTCATAATCAAAACAACCGAATCAAAATTTGAAGCCTTAAAAGACAGAATAGTGTCGCTGCATGAATATAGTGTTCCCGAAATAATTTCTTTGCCTGTTAAGGCGGGTAATTTGGAATATTTAAATTGGATTGAGCGTGAAACAGATGGCGATTGATTCTTGTGATGATTTTAGAAATATGCTCAATTTTGTCCGTAAATTGGGGCTTGTTGTTAACACAAATACGCTTGCCAGAGGACATCAGGGCTTTTTTATGAACAAGAGGATTGATATTTCTTCTGCTCTTTGTGTGGAACGTAAAAAAGAGGTGCTTGTTCATGAGTTTGCTCATTTTGTTCATTCCAAAATTGAACCGGATGTTGTGAAAACTCACGGGTCTTTATCCGTGCTTTTTAAGACTGATGATATTGATGCAATTGAAAAAGAGTTGATTTGTTTGACAGAGATTTTTGATAGGTCCTCTGTGTTGGAGAATTTGATTCTGCAAAGAGAGTTTAGACTTGAAAAAATTAAGGAGATTGATTATCAAATAAAACAAACTTATCCTGAGTTTAGACGTTCGTATCCGTTTGAAAAATTTGAAAGATTGTTGAAAAAATCCGATGCAAAATACCTTTTAAAATATGACAAAGTTAAAGTCAGAACCCCTTTTTTAAGGCGTATTAAGGTTTATTCTATTGATACTTTTAAGGATGATTTTCCTCAATTTGATAAAAATATTGAAAATTACATAGTTTTAAGGGCTCATCAAAGGGTTTTAAAGAGAATAACCTCAAGACTATCCCGTTTGAATCTATACTACAAGAGACCGTCAGAGCTTTTTGCACGTTTTGTACAAAACTTATACATAGACAGGTCATTGGTAGCCAGTTCTGCTCCTCATACTTATAAGCGATTTTGTGAGTTGTTAGATGCCGGTTATTATTATAACCTGAAAGAGTTTATTGATGAGTTTTTTCTGTGTCGACAGGTTCAATGTGAATTGTAACAGAGGTGTTTCCTAATTTGTTTTCGAGTTCTGTCTCCAGTTCATCACATAAATTATGTGCATAGGATATTGTTTTTTCCCCGTCGAGCAGAATTATTATGACAATTTCTTTGTCTTTTCCTGATTTTCTTGTCTTTATTTCTTTTATATCGACAATATCTTTGTATTGAGCAATCACGTTTTTTATCTGTTCAATATCATAATCAGGCAGCGATGCATCCAGAAGGTTATCAGAAGAACGTTTGCATATTTTTACTCCTGAGCGGATTATTATAGTTGCTACAAAAAGTGCTATTATTGGATCTAAAATGTACAGACCGCTAAATTTAATTACCAAAAGTCCAAGAAATACCGCAAGTGAAGAGTATATGTCTGTTCTTAAGTGTTCTGCATCAGCATACAATGCTATTGAATCGGTCTTTTTTGCAACCATAAAAAGATAAGTGCTGACAAGTATATTGATGATAACTGAAAAAAGCATTACAGCTATTGCAACGTGTTCTTGTACAAGTGTTTCTGCACCGAAAATTAGCTTTTTGAAAGATTCGTATATTATGTATAATGCCGCTAAAACAATAAGACAGCCTTCTATTAATCCTGACAGATCTTCGTATTTTCCGTGTCCAAATTGATGTTCTTTATCTGCGGGTTGTTCCGATTTACTTACTGAGAAAAAAGTTATGATTGCCGCAAGAAGATCGGAACAGGAGTGGATTGCTTCTGAAATTATACTTATACTGCCGCATATGAATCCTGCAATAAGTTTGAAGATGATAAGCGCAGTATTCGATGTGACGGATAATGATGCTGCTAATTTCTTATTTTTTAAAAATTCAGACATTACTCTCTAAAATCCAAGATATTACCCTGATGGTTTTCTTCAGGTGAAACATAAGCGCTTACGATTTTTTTATCGGCAGAAATTTTATGAAGTTCGGCTTCTACCTTGTCTCGGACTTTGGAGAGTGCTTCAATGTTGTTTTTTTCCTGCTCGGTAAACTTTCTGAAAAGCTCATGAAGGTGATCCGTACTTTCTCTGTGTGCTCTTACTTTGTCCAAAAGCTTTGCAGATTCTTGTAAAAGTTGGTCTTTACGTTCTATAAATCCTAATAAATCACTATACAGTTCACGTTCAATCAATTGTGCAATCTGCATTGAGATTTCATACAATTTTTTATAGATGATTTCAAGGTTATTCAAATCAATGCTCATAATTCCCCTTAGATTTCTGCTTCTGTACCGTTGTAATCTTCACTAACTTCCACGTACTCGGAGAGTGTATGACCTTGTGCGTGAAAATTTTTTATTGCTTCTTTCCAAGTATCTCTCAATTCTGTGATATGTCGCAGAACTTCATCGACATATTCTGTCTTTTTGTCAACATTTGCTTCAAACAGTCTTCTGTCGTAGTATTCGTACAGGTTGTACATGTCTTGGGCAAATTTTCCGCCATTTTGCATATCCAGACTGGATTGTAACTCTGTTATAATCCTTTGTGCTTTGGTTAAATTATTGTGTATCTCCTGTATGTCATTTTTTTTAAATGCAATTTTTGCTTTCAACAGGAACTTTATTATGCCGTCATAAAGCATTAGCAAGATCTGCTCTTTTGAAGCTGTTGCGGCGTTTGTTTGCTTGTATTGATTTACATATTGGTTCATACTGCCACCTATATTTATAATTTAGCACACCGATATTGGCTTGTCTATTCTACTTAAGTTTATTTTATCTAATGTGCTTCTGTCATTCTGATGATACAAAAAAGCAGCCATATTTGACTGCTTTTTTTACTTAATAGGTGATCTTAACTGTTATTTAATTTGTTCCAATTTGCTCAAACCTTCAGCTGCAACTTTTTGAACATTTTCATCTGCGTCATTCTTAGAAAGTTCAAATATTTCTTGCATTACCGGTTTATATTCAGGTCTTGCGTTGTATGCCAGTGCAGCAAGTCCGCTTGCTCTGAGCATCGGGTTCGGGTTGTCTTTAATAGTTGTTACTATTTGTTCCATGCCCGGCAAATCCTTGATATCAGGTGTTACATTGTTTGTTTTCTTGAATTCGTTTACGAGCAAGTTTTGCAGAATAGCAACGGTGAATAAGGCATATTGTTTATTTCTTTCAGCCATTTCAAGAGGTGTAACAGTCTTTGCTTCTGCTACATCCGCTTCCGGAAGAGTTTTTCCGGCCATGATTTGCTGTCTCATTTCGATTTGTTTTGGGGTGGGACCTTGAAGGTTAGTTGTATCTTTTGCGATTACACCCAGCAAGGATTCCATCAAGCCTGTATCTAATAACTGTACTGCTTCAGCAGGGTTGTTTTGTGCTGTCAAAGCTACCTGCTCAATTGCAGCACCTGCTTCTTCAGGGTTTTCTGATTTGATCTTTTGGGTTAAACCTGCAACATCAATTGTTGATACGGGAGCTTCCGGCGCCGGTGGGGGGACTACAGCTTGTGTCTGGGGGGTTGCCGTAGAAACCGTAGGTGTAACTGCTGCTGTTGGCTGTTGAACAGGAGGTTGTTGCGGAGTTACTACTTGTTGATTTACAACTTGTGGTTGTGCTTGTACTGTCGGTCCGTATACTGATTGAACGGGGTAGTTGTAGTATGATGCTTGTGGGTAATTATAAGGTGAAGCTGCTTGGGCAGCTGTATTTACCTTTGGCTCGATTATATCAATCTTTACTGCATTATATTGTGAATGAGGTTTTACCGGTGCAGGTTGTGGTTGTTGTACCGGTATTTGTTGCGGCTGGTAATAATTTTGTGGTGATTGTATCATTTTTTTTCCCCTATTAAGTATTTTTGTTCTACATATTAAATAGATATGAAGCTCAAAAATTGCTAATTATTTCTTTTTTGTTAATAATTCTTAACAATGTTTCTGGTATATATACTGAAAAAAGCAACTTATAGTTGCTTTTTTCTATGCTTGTGCGATCACTTCTTTGGGTTGTTCAACCAGAGTATCTTCTGTTTGCTGCACCGGTTCTATAGGTGTAGATGCAGGCAGTTGTTCTACCGGTTTTGATTCGGGCAAAACTGATTCCGGAACTTGGTATGTTTGTGGTTGAACAATCTCTTGTGCCGTCTGCTCAGCCGGAACAGCTAACATTGCCGGGTTTGCTGTGGGTTGAACTTCTGCTTGTGCCGGTGTTGTAGGCATTCCGTATATCGAGGCTGCAGGATAACTATACACTGATGCCTGCGGGTATACGTAAGGGCTGTTTTGATTGTTTGCTACAGTTTCAACAGTCGGTTTGTGGACTGTTATTGCCACTGCGTTGTATTGCTTTTCTTCAGGTCCTTGTACCGGCATGGGGGTCGGCATCATTGCGGGGACTGCATTCATAGGTACGTTAATCATTATTCCTCCATTAAATATGGCATATTTATAGTGCATTAATAACCGTAGATGAAAAAATTTGTTAGTCTTCTGTATATTGTTTAACAAAATTTAACAATAGCTGAAACACTTGCAATTATTCGCAGGTCAAAATTATAGTAGTTAATTCTTTCCGACGATACCTGATAGTGGTGATGATGCAACGGCATATTCCTTCATAGGAATTCGTCCTGCTTCATATGCTTCTCTTCCGGCTAAAACCCCATACTTAAAGGCTTCTGCCATTTTGATCGGATCTTTTGCAAGAGCTATAGCTGAATTTATCAAGCAAAAATCGGCTCCGTGTTCCATGACCAAAGATGCATCAGACGGAACACCTATTCCTGCGTCGACAACTACTGGAACTGTCGCTTGATCGATAATTATTTTTATATTTTCCAGAGTTTTTACTCCATATCCGCTTCCTATCGGTGAAGCTAAAGGCATGACCGTTGCACAACCTATTTCTTCAAGCCGTTTTGCCAGTATCGGATCAGCGTTTATGTAAGGTAATACTGTGAATCCTTCTTCTACAAGCTTTCTAGCTGCTTCAATCGTTGCAACGGGATCCGGCATGAGATATTTTGCATCTGGAATAACTTCGAGCTTAATCCAGTTGTTAATCCCCATTGCTCTTGATAAATGTGCTACCCGAACGGCTTCATCAACCGTTGCGCAGCCTGCTGTATTCGGTAATATCCAGTATTTATTCGTGTCAATATGATCCATGATTCCGACATGCCCCGGCGCATTTGTATCTACACGTCTTATTGCCACTGTTACTATTTCTGCACCCGATGCGGCATGCGCTTTTTTCATTGTTTCAAAGTCTGTGAATTTGCCTGTACCAACCATCAACCTTGAGTTAAATGTTTTGTCGGCTATTCTTATACTCATATTGAACCTCCGCTAATTTTCTTAATATCCCTAAAATTAAAATACACCCAACCTGCCCTAAAAGCAAACTAAATTCCAGAATTAAGCTGACCCGACAATGTTTAATTTTTAATCTTTCTTAAAAACTTGTTATATACTGGTCACAGTATGATATTTGTATTATAGTTATAGTAGTAATAGCCGAAAAACGGGAGAGGCATGAAACATTCTAAATACTCAGTTATAATTGTGGGAAGCGGTATTGCAGGGTTGTATACTGCAATTAAGTTGTCTGAGACAATAAATTTGCCTGACGGTATTTTGTTGCTCACAAAATCTCAGCTTTCTGAGAGCAATTCCAGATATGCTCAAGGCGGTATTGTCGGTGTTTTACCTGAAAACAAGCCTGATTCCGTTAGCTTGCACGTTGCTGATACAATAAAGGCAGGTTGCGGTTTATCTGACTTTAATGTTGTTAAATTTATTTCTGAAAACAGTCAGTATGCTATTAAGGACTTAATTAGCTATGGAGTTGAATTTGACCGAGATTCGAAAAACGGGCTCACTTTCACTCTGGAGGGCGCACATAGTGTCCGTAGGATTCTGCATGTCGGTGGTGATGCTACCGGTTATGGTATTGAAAAGGCACTTGTTGATAAGGTTAGAAATGATGATGCTATCTCTCAAAATATTTCTATTTATGAGCAATCGCATGCGGTTGAGTTATTGATTGATTCAAAAGGTGCTTGCCGTGGTGTCGTTGCATTCAACGAAGTGACAAATGAGTTTGAAACTATCTATGCCGCAGCTACGATTCTGGCTACCGGCGGTACAGGTCAAGTTTATAAGTATACTACTAATCCTTCTGTTGCTACCGGTGACGGTTTGGCATTGGCAATCAGAGCCAAGGCTGATATTAAGGATATGGAATTTATTCAATTCCATCCGACCGCACTTTCTTTGGAAAATGATGAGTCACGTTTCTTAATCTCCGAATCTGTCAGGGGTGAGGGGGCTAAACTTGTAAATGATTCCGATGAATATTTTATGGATTCTCACCCTCAAAAGGACCTTGCACCGAGAGATGTTGTCACAAGAGAAATATACTCTCAGATGGCTGCTTCCGGTTGTGGTCATGTGTATCTTGATGCAACTTTGATTCCTATTGAGAAATTTACTGAAAGATTTCCTAATATTTATAAAACTTGTCTTAAAAATGGCATAGATGTTACGAAGGATTATATACCTGTTTCCCCTGCTGCACATTATTGTATGGGTGGTATAAAAACTTCTATTGACGGTAAGACCTCGATAAAGAGTCTATATGCTATTGGTGAGGTCGCTTGTACTTCTTTGCACGGTGCAAATAGATTGGCCAGCAATTCCTTGCTGGAGTGTGTCGTAACAGGGTTTGAACTTGTTAATACATTGTCCTTTTCTAATCTTGAGGGCTCTGATGTTATTGATGACGCAATATTGGCAATTCTTAAAAAGTATTCTTCTGATGAGCAGGATGGATATGATGAGTTTGATGTCAAGCTTGCAATATCTAAATTGAAAAATACAATGTGGGATAATGCAGGTATCGTTCGTGATGAGAACTCACTTTTGTTGGCGTTGTCTGATATAAACAAGTTGTGGGATTCATTTGGCAGGGATAGATTTTGTACTACTGCTGAAGAATTTGAATTGCGTAATTTGCTTCATGTCGCCGGTGCAATTGTGAATTTTGCGCTCAAGCGTAAGGAGTCTATTGGTGCTCATTATCGTTCAGATTACGTTCAACCTGAGATTGCAAAGTCTTGCGAGGTAGTTCATGGTACATCAGTTCCTGTTAAATGATTTTATAATTGAAAAGCA
>CASEVT010000113.1 GCA_949291445.1 uncultured bacterium
GCCGGTCCGGACAACCTTTACAAAATTGAAGCCCTGACAAAAAATCAAATCGACTCCTTTCTTAATGCCAGAAAAAAAATCAATCCGGACGACTGTCTGAAATATATCCAAGAAAAAAATATTAATTACCTGAATTACGATGATGAAAATTATCCCCAATTATTGAAACAAATCTATACCCCCCCAATGACACTCTTCTACAAAGGTGATTTCAGAAGGTGCAATTTGAACAAAACACTAGCCATAGTAGGTTCAAGAAAAGCAAGCCAAAATGCTCAAAATACACTTTCAAAGATTATATCGGAATTTAGAGGAACAGATATCTGCATAGTGTCAGGGCTTGCAACAGGTATAGACACGTGCGCTCACAATAGCGCAATAAAAAATAATTTAAGCACTATAGGTGTCATTGGCAGCGGATTTGATTATATATACCCTAAATCCAACATAAGTCTGTTTAAACAAATTGAAGAAACACACGGAGTCGTAATAAGTGAATATTGGCCGAGTGAACAACCGCTACCTTGGAGATTCCCCCACAGAAATAGAATTGTAAGCGGACTATCAGCCGGAACACTTGTTGCAGAAGCAGCTATAAAAAGCGGTGCATTGATCACCGCAAGGCTATGTCTGGAACAAAATAGAGAATTGATGTGCCTTCCGGGTCTAATCTCTAACCCAAACACTGAAGGAGTGTACAAACTTCTGAAAGATGGTGCAACTTTAATCACCTGTGCGCAGGATATTCTGGACGCATTAGACTGGCAAATTAAAGTCAGCACAAACACCACCGAACAAAAATTTGTAAACCTGACAGAAGCTGAACAAAAAATAATTAATCTGATAAGAAAAGAAGATTCAACCGCAGACAATCTGTCTGCTGTTTTAAATCTGGATTTTTCGGAATTGATGGTTAATCTCACTACTTTGGAACTAAACGGTTATATAAGACAGACAGACGGGGACAAATACACCTATATTCCATAAAAAAAAGGAGTTACACCTTTCACCGGTGAACCCCTCTTTAAATCTTCCGTCAAAGAACTACTTAACAGCTTCTTTGAATTTTTTACCAGCTGAAAAAGCAGGAACAGTTTTAGCAGCGATCTTGATTGTAGCACCTGTTTGAGGGTTACGACCAGAACGAGCAGCTCTTTTTCTGGGTTCGAATGTACCGAAACCAACCAAAGTAACTTTTTGTCCTTTTGCAACTGATTTTGTAACAGTTTCCAAAGTAGCAGCGATTACATCAGCAGCAGCCTTTTGAGAAACTTTAGCTTTTTTTGCAACTTCTTTTACTAATTCTTCTTTGTTCATGTGAACCTCCTTTATAGTACATGACTCATTATATAGTTTTTTCGCATTTTGACAAGTATTTTAAGCAGAAAAATTCAAACAAATTTGCACTATAGCAGGCAAATACAAGAATAGAACCCCGGAAACAGCTATTATTAAATGGTTTTAAGACATGTAATCTAAAGCGCCCAAGAAGGATCTAAACGCCCAAATTTTACATTATTGTAATAATAAGACAATATTTGATAAGCATTGTACCCCTTAGATGCCAAGTTATTAGCACCATGCTGGCTCATGCCGATCCCATGCCCGTTTTTAGAAACATTATCGTCAAAAGAAGGCACAGAACGCAAAAACGGGAGATCTGTATTCCAAACATCACCGGAATTAATTGTATGTCCACCTGCAGAAGCTGAATAATATGCAGGAATAATTTTCTTGTTATAAGTAACAACAATACCCTTAGTTTCAGATACAGCACGATTGGTTTCAGCAGTTTCGCTTGAAGCACCGCCGTAAGCCTGATCTTCTGGTGTATCTTTTAAGTCATAGCCATGTGAAGCCCTTTTACCGCGATTAGCTATCGCATAACTCCGTGCAGCAATCGCTTGCGCCTTCAGAGCCTCGGGATTCCACTTAGACGGCATCTCAGAAGGCACCACACCAAGCATATACAGCTCAAGCGGAAGATCATTAACTACAACTAATTTGCCATTATTGTTGATAACAATGAACTCACCTCTATACCATCGTTTTTTAGTAGAAATAAAGCCCTTGTTTTGAGGTCTGATAATCACTCTGGACATGGACAAATTGAAAACTTTGCCATTAATTTCAACACCGATAGAGTCACCCATTGCCTTAAATCGGTAGGGTTTCATAGCTTCGAGCACATAAAATGACTTATAAGTACCGGCTTGAAGCAAATTAGCAGGCTTACTGGTCCCGATAAACGCCTCATTTACACCATCCAAAAGCCCTATCTTTATAGCCTCGGCCTTTTGACAGGAACTACTTTGCAATATTATTAACAAGACTGTTATTATGAAAAATTTAAAATATCTCATCTTAATAAATAATCAGCTATTTTTTAATGGCTCAATTTTTTGAAGGTATTCAATAACATCGATGGCAATTTCTTTTCGTTGATCATCAGAAGCAGCTTTTAAATACTCAAACGCTTCAGAAATTCTTTCGTCAGAATCGTACCAACGGTGAAGGACATAATTGAAGGCATCAAGAAGATTAGGACTTCTTTTTACCCCCATATCGATCGCTTTATCTGTAATCCGTTGAGCACATGCCACTTGAATATTTACCGACTCATTTTTCATAAGACTTACTGCCAGACTCAACGTAGGTTCCTTGTCATACCAACGGTTATTCATTCTGATATATTCCTCCTCATTAATATTATATCACAACTAAATTTTCTACTAACAGGACCAAAGAGAGTAAAAATTTAAATTAATTATTTTTTGTAATATAATTAATATGCAAGATCTGCTCAAACGGATAAATAAAACGGGCAAATTTAAATAACACAGAAAGAAAAGGGAATATAAGGATATTAATAAATGAGTAAGTATTTGTTGGAAATCGGAACAGAAGAATTACCCCACAAATTTATAACAACAGGTCAGACACAACTCAAATCAGCATTTGAAAAGTTGCTAAACGAAAGCCATATAGGATTTGAAACGATAAAAACCTATGGTACCCCGAGAAGACTGACTGTCATAATAGAGGGTCTAGCAGAAAAACAGCCCGATACAACAAAAACAATAAAAGGTCCCATTGCAAAGATTGCTTTTGACAATGAGGGCAAACTTACCCCTGCAGGGATAGGTTTTGCAAAAAAGAACGGAATAACAGAATCCGACTTATACAAAGAAGATGATTATGTATGGGCAAAAATTGAAAAAAAAGGGCAACCGACTAAAGAAATCCTTAAAGAGAACATCCCTTCAATAGTTCTTAAAATCCAGGGTCCGCATTTTATGCGCTGGGCAGATCTGGATGTAAAATTCCAAAGACCGATACGCTGGATTGTCTCACTGTTTGACGATGAGGAGATAAAGATCAAAATTGCGGACATAGAATCAAACAAATACTCAAGAGGACACCGATTTAAAACAGATAAAGTAGAAATCAAAGATGTAAACACATATGAATCCGCACTGTACAATGCAAACGTAATAGCCGATTTTGATAAAAGAAAAGAATTGATAATAAAAACGGCAAAAGACGCAGCAGCAAAAATTAACGCGCAGGTAGTGCTTGAAGATGAATTGGTCAATGAAGTGACAAATCTTACAGAATGGCCTGTTCCGGTAGTTTGCGGTTTTGATGAAAATTATCTAAATATACCAGAAAAAGTCACAGTAACAGTTATGGCAACACACCAAAGGTATTTTCCTTTGTACAAAGACGGCAAGCTACTTAACAGTTTCATAACAATGACAAACTACATCGGAGACAACTTTGAAAACATCAAAGCCGGCAACGAAAGAGTGGTGAAGGCAAGACTGGATGATGCTGTATTTTTCTTTAATGAAGACACCAAAAAACCGTTTGAAAACTATGTTGAAGACCTAAAAGGCGTTACATTCCAAAAAGGGATGGGCTCAATGTATGATAAAACACACAGAATCATAGAGCTTTCAAAATATATTTCAAACCAGCTAAATATCTCGTCTGAAACAATTGAACGAACAGCATTGCTCTGTAAAGCCGATCTGGTAACAAGCCTTGTGTTTGAATTTACCGAATTACAAGGATTCATCGGAGCAGATTACGCAATGAATGCGGCAGAATCCCCCAAAGTTTGCCAAGGTATTAAGGAACACTATTACCCACTAAGTGCGGATTCGGAATTGGCAGAAACAATTGAAGGTCAGGTTGTGGGACTTGCAGATAAAATAGATACAATATGCGCTGTATTTGCAGCCGGCAAAAAACCTACCGGCTCCGCTGATCCTTTGGGTGTAAGAAGGGCAACTTTAGGAATAATTAAAACAATTATTCAAAAGAATCTGAAAATAAACGTTGCAGAATTAATCAAAAAAACAGTCTCTATGCTGCCGACCAAGGTTGAAGATTCACAAAAATTGTTCGATGAAGTTTCTCTCTTCTTTGAACAAAGATTGAGCATATACTACAACGAAAAATACAGCCACGATCTTGTTGAAGCGGCAGTACAAAAGGATGTTCTGGCGGATCTCAATGACTTTGCTCAACGACTAAACATTCTGTCAGAACTGAAAAGCGAACCTGTATTCAACAGTGTATATGAAGCGGCAAACAGGATTTCAAAAATTGCAAAATCTACAACACAATTGCCGGAATATACCCTATTTAACACACCTTATGAAAAGAAACTTATGGATATTTCAAAGGCAATAGATTCTGATAAATTGGAGTACAAAGAACTCTTTAAAAAACTATCAGAAATTGTTCCGGTAATAAACGAATTCTTTGATAATGTGCTTGTCATGGATAAAAATGAGGAAATAAAAAATAACCGTCTGAAACTGCTCGGAACAATTAAACAAAAATTTGATAAAATAGCAGACTTTACTAAAATTACTCTCCAATAAATCTTTAATGAGCAAATTAACTTTTAGGAAGAGTTATTTATCCGCGAATAAATATCAAACTATTGATCTAATTCTAAAGAATAAGTTCAACGTAAAGATGTATAGTTCTATATAATTAGACAGATTAGTAAGATAATGGCTAAAACTCAATAAAGATAATAGTAAAGAAGATGTAAAAAATTGGTTGCTTTTATGATATTTTATTGTTATAAAGGAATAGGTAATAGATTAGAGATTAGTATTTAATACAAAAGGAGAATTATGGGATTACCAAAAGTAGCATATTTTTCGATGGAAATAGCAATGGATCAATCACTGAGCACATACTCTGGAGGATTGGGATTTCTGGCCGGTTCACATATGCAATCGGCAGGGTATCTTCAATTGCCAATCGTCGGGGTCACAATGCTCTGGTCCTACGGATATTACAATCAAAGAATTAATGAAGAAGGTAATGTCGATGTCGCATATATAAGAAAGCACTACGACTTTTTACAGCCGGTTGATGCATCAGTTACAGTAGATGTATTCGGAGAAAAAGTGGTAGTAAAAGCATTCAGAGTTGACCCGAGCTTATTTGGTACTTGTCCGATATACCTTTTAACGACAGATATCGAAGAGAACTCGGAATGGGCAAGATCAATATCACACAAACTGTATGACGGAAACGAAAAAATCAGAATTGCACAAGAAACAATTCTCGGTGTAGGCGGTATTAGACTTTTGCAAGCAATTAAATATGACTTTGACTGTGTTCATATGAATGAAGGACACGCATTGCCCGCAGCATTTGAGTTATTAAGACAATATAACGGAGACTTAGAACAAGTAAAAAGAAAAGTTGTATTTACAACTCACACTCCGGTTGCAGCAGGTAACGAAGTACACTGGGTTGATACACTTTTAGAAGGCGGTTTTTTTGCCGGTTGTTCAAGAGAAAGAGCTATAGAGCTTGGCGGTGAACACTTCTCATTAACGGTTGCAGCCTTGAGAATGAGCCGTATTGCAAACGCAGTTTCACAGCTCCACGGATTGGTTGCTAATAAGATGTGGTCTTGGGTACAGGGACGTTGTCCGATTCGTGCAATCACAAATGCTGTTAACCTCCACTACTGGCAAGATGAAAGGATTGCAAAAGCACAAACGCTTGAAGATTTGCTTAACGCAAAAATAGAAATGAAAAAAGAAGTATTTAGCTATATCGCTAATACAACAGGTAAGAGATTTGATCCTAATGTATTAACAATCACATGGGCAAGAAGATTTGCCGATTACAAACGTGCTTGGCTCATATTCATGGATATGGACAGAATCCTTAAATTGTTAAACGCAGATAAGGTACAGTTAATATTTGCCGGCAAATTCCATCCGGATGATGCAATGGGACGTGAAATGTTTAACAACATACTTCACAAATCTTACAACATAAAGAATGTAGCAGTACTAGCCGGATACGAACTTGAATTGAGTGCAAAGTTAAAGAAAGCAACAGATGTATGGTTGAATACACCAATCAGACCGCTTGAAGCGTCAGGAACTTCTGGAATGTCAGCAAATATGAACGGTGCATTGCACTTGTCGATATATGACGGATGGACAGTTGAAGGAACATTCCCAGGTATTAACGGTTATACTGTTGAATATCCGGGACTGGATGATGATATTCCTTGGGAAGAAAGACATTGGAAAGATCATGATTGCATAATGGATATTATAGAAAATCAAATTATTCCGACATATTATGACAACAAACTTGAGTGGGCAAGAATGATGAGACAAGCAGTCAGAACATCTGAAGCTTATTTCAACTCAGACAGAATGGTAATTGAATACTACAACAGGATCTATAAACCGATTGCGCACGAAAGTGCAAAAGAAGGCGGGTTAAACACTAATACTTCAAAAATGGTTGAAGATCCGTCAATGAAAGAAAATCCAAACATGGATGCTTGGACATATTCAAACATAAAGTAGTATATAATAGTTAAAACAAAGATGACCCTCTTCTGTGGAAGGGGGTCATCTTTTGAGAATCGATGTTTAGTAAACTTTTGTATCGGAAGCAAGCTAAACTAACAACATATTTTCTTTAGGATTTTTGTAATAGTGTTGCGAAATGTAGTATTGAAGAGACTTGAGTATTGGAAGCGGCGTGTTAGATAGTGTTGAGAACAAAAAGCAATACAACAGACAATACGATTATCACTCACGGGTGATGAAAAATAGCACCAGAATAAATACTATCAAGCCAGTAAATCCCCACACGTCAAAAACTTCACCCCAAAGTATCTCATTTGGTGGGCTAAATTTTTTGCACCCCAACAAATATATAGTAAAAAAAATCCCTAAAAATCTAACGGAAAAAGTTTTTGATTCACTAAAAAAGCTTAGCGAACAGCAGTATGAGTACTATACAAAGATAAGAGATGATTATGTCAGACTGGTAAAAACGAGTGCAGAATTTCGAAAAAAATACGGGTTTAGTGAGGAAGCAGGAAAAAAAATCACAACGGAGAATTTATACTACATACCGCAAAAAGAATTAGCAGGCCGATTACTTTTCAATTTAGTCAAGCCATTTAGCGCACTATATAAAATAACGACAAAAATATTTACCCCGCAAAATACACCAACATCCATAAGAAATCAGCAGTATGAGAGAGTTTTAAATAATTTTAGTTCGCTGGAAGGACTGATCAACTCACACGAAATTTGGGAAAATGGTTATAGAAGCTTAAGCGGTCACGGAAAATTGACAGACACATCAGAATTTTTAATACCTGATGACGTACTGTTGAGCAAGATCAAACGAAGAAGAAACAAAGTAGTAGATCCGGACAAGGGGAAATATTCAACGACATCACTAATGTTAGGGAACAGGTTTATATCTGGGCTTGTGTACGCATATTTTTTAGGAACTGACGCCTACAATACGACAATGAGATACAGCAACAATAAAGATGAATCAGCATTACAAAGAAAATCACGTGTGGCACAAGAATTTTCAAGAATCGGATTAAATATGTATATACAAAATCTGCTGTTTGGAACGTTTGAATCAGCAGTAAATAAAAGTCTTTCGACAGCCTTATTTGTATCAGGTTCAACGGTAGCATTTTCAGAAATACTGGGAAGAAAACTGGTTGGCAAACCGATTATGCCCTCAAACAAAGAAACACTTGATCGACTTGAACAAGAAATGGAATTGAAACACGGCGTACTACCGACAATCGGAAGACTATTGACCAGAGCAAAGAGTAATAATATCCAAGCTAAAAAGACATACAATTACACACAAGCCAATAC
>CASEVT010000114.1 GCA_949291445.1 uncultured bacterium
CATCGAGTCTTGGTGCAATTATTTATGAGACACCGGCTGAATTTGCTAAAATTTTCAGAAATCTTTCAATAACTGACCAGCAACGAATATTTCATACAATTACCAATGATAAACCATTAGCTTTATGTGATTTGTTAAGAGCAAAAGGGATTGTACTTCCTGAAAATGTTGCAAAACAAATAATTGATTACACTAAATCAAACATAAAATAATATTACCTATTAATCAAACTAAAACCTAACTAATCCTTATTGTTCTGCAATAAGGATTTTTATTTATTTTTTTTACTTTCAATTTTTGCACTCAAATTGTTTGCGATTGGGGTTGCAATAACTGGGCTTATGAATCTGTATATTAATCCAAACACCATAAGTGATTTTGCAATTTTTAAACCTGTCATTAACTGTGACAAACCTTTTTGGTTCTCTGTCACAATCTTTAGTGATTGCTTGAATCCATTGTGAGAGAACATTCTTTTCATTGTCGGGCTTTTCTCCATGTTCTTAAGAAATATCGAGTTCATCTTTGTCACTTTGTCTAATGATTTGGGGTCAATTGCGTTTATTTCTTCGATCGTGGTTTTCAAAATTTCGTCTTGCGGTTGTTTTTTTAATCCTTTTTTGAGCTGTTTAATAAGCGATGAATCAACTTCAAACGATTCTTTTATTTCCTTTTCGTACGTATATGTTTTGTTTCCTTGCTGATTTTTTATTAGTCCAAATAATTCTTCAAAATCTGACTTCTCAAGGTTATCCTTGTTGGCATGCATTTTTACCATTGCTTTTTGAATCTGAGAGTTTGATATATTTGCAATGTTGAATACTTCAGTGAAATTGTTTAATTTCTTCGTCAGGTAATTGTCAAGTGTATAGCCACCCACGGTTGAGCCAATAGAAACTACTCCTTGATTCATTATCAAAGGCATTTTTTGATCTTCTTCAATGTTCTTTGACCTTGCTGTGTCTGCCATGTAAAAGCCTGATAATACCAGTCCAACTGCCGCAACTATATGTTGTTGATAGTTGCCGTCTTTCATAAAATCTATGAACCTTTGCATCCAAGCTGTGCCTGCAAGTTTTCCCTCTCCATATGCTATTGCATCCGTAAATGAATTATATGCCGTGCTCATGCCGCTTTTGATGTTCTTGACCGCAGGCATGCCCTTGAATAGCGGTCTAGTTTGGTTGTTATTTGTTTTGTATGTTGTGATAGCTTGAACTTGCATTATTTCATTACTCCTGTAAAGCTTTGAAATGCTTTTTTGGGTTGGTTGCTTGAAAAATTAAGATAATAATAATTGTACATCGGGTCTATAGTTGGCGGAACGTATTTTTTAGAATCTTTAGTGCTTTTGAATAGTTTATTCAAAAATAGTTTGTCAATGATAGGTATCATTCCAATTGTGATTCCGGAACGAATAGCGGCAGTAAAAAGTTGCGGTCCGTATGTGCAAATCATCGTGTAGGCTGCAAATTTCTTTGACGCTTCCATTGAAACTTTCTTTGTTCCGTTTGTTTTGAAGAAGTCTACTGCTTTCTTTGCGTATTTTTCGGGCTCTTTCTTGATCTTTGATAGTCCCTGTGCAATTGGCGTAAACAGTGCAACCGCAAATCCGTATCCGATAATTCCTGATGCAATTGAGTGTGAAGCAGCTTTTTTGTTCTTTTCTCTGTTCGTGTCGTTGCTCTGTGCAAGTATCGCTGCCGGTCTGAGCAGGCATGTTATTACCAGTGCATTTAATGCTTCAAAAACAGCTTGATTTGTTGCTGCTTTATTTACGAACCACTTTGTGAATTTGTTTTGTGAGAATTTCCATGCTCGTGTGTCGGTTATGGATTTAGCTACTTTGTTTGAAGAATTTAAAAGACCGCCGAAACTAATTTCTGCGGTCTTTTGGTTGCTATTATACAAATTTTTGTTATACGTATAGTTAGACTTTGAGTGTAACTTTATAACTGTAGAGTTATGATGTGACTTGGGGTACAATTCTTCATTATTAATATACTGATTACCCTTGTCCTTACTCAAAGTCGCCGGCGCTTTTTTGCTTATTTGCGCCTCCATAAGCTGGGAGCCTGTGTTGTTGTATCCGTCTTTATTGTAAGGCTTTTTGCCTTCCTTAAAACGGGAGTCAACTTTTGACTCTGGCAGCCCTTCAGGACTGGTGAATGATTTTAATTGTACTCTTTGAATTGTCATTCTTTTTTCTTTTATGCTTGGGTGATTTTCTTCACACTTGGTAAAAGTTGAAAGATTTCTACATTTGCTATCGTACCACATAAAATTTACATTTCAATACAACTTTACATTCAATTCTTTACAATTTTTTTGCTGATAATTTCTAAAACCTGTTTATACTCTTTAATTAGAATTATTTAAAATTGTTACATTTAGTTTATGAAAAATAGCCGATTAAACTTGCAATTGTTGACATCGAAGTATGCTTGTTGTTTGATATATTTGTATCGTTCCGGAATTCGGGACTGTGCTGAGGTTCTAACCTTTGGGACGATATGGCGTAGAAAGCGCCGTTGCAGACTTTCCGTGACTCTGTAAGGTGTCAATGACTGAATAATATTTAAATTATATAAGGAGAATTCTATGCCAACAATTGCACAATTGGTTAGAAAAGAACGTAAGAAATTAGAAGATAAAACTAAATCACCGGCTCTTACGAATTGTCCTCAAAGAAGAGGCGTTTGTACAAGAGTTTATACTACTACACCTAAAAAACCTAATTCAGCTTTGAGAAAAGTTGCTCGTGTCAGATTGACTAACGGTTTTGAAGTTACTTCTTATATTCCGGGTATTGGTCACAACCTCCAAGAACACAGTGTTGTTCTTATCAGAGGCGGTCGTGTCAAGGATCTTCCCGGTGTGAGATATCACATCATCAGAGGTACCCTCGATACTGCAGGTGTCGCTAACAGAGCTCAAGCCAGATCTAAATACGGCGCTAAAAAAGCTAAAAAGAAATAAGTATGTAGTTGAATTAATTTAAGGATTATTAATTATGTCTAGAAGAAATAAACCGCCGAAACGTATTCCGGCTCCTGATGCAATGTATAACAGTGTTGACGTTGCTAAATTTATTAACAGATTGATGAGACGCGGTAAGAAATCTATCGCTGAAAAGATTTTCTATATGACTATGGAAAATATTAAAGAAAAAACTAATGAAGAACCCACCGAAGTATTTAAAAAGGCTCTTACGAATGCTACCCCCTTGTTGGAGGTTAAGGCCAGAAGAATCGGCGGTTCTACTTATCAAGTTCCTGTTGAAGTTAAACCTGACAGAGGCATGGGGCTTGCGTCTATATGGCTTATCGATGCCGCTAAAAAGAGACATGGTAAGTCCATGATTGATAAATTGACAATTGAACTTATTGATGCTTCAAATGGTAACGGAGCAGCCTGCAAGAAACGTGAAGATACTCACAAGATGGCTGAAGCTAACAAGGCATTTGCTCATTACCGTTATTAATAAAAAAAACAATTTGAAAAAAGCAGGGTCAGATGATCCTGCTTTTTTATGCATATTTCATGAGTCTGTTGTATTCTTTTTTCAGTGCGTCTTCGCCGGGGCAAGTTTTTATAAAATTCCAGGGTGTATTTTGTTCCGTAGAAATTTCTTTAAGTGCAAAGTCATCGGATGGTGGCAGTAATTTTTTTTGTTTATATTTTTTGTAGCACTGTTTAAATGCACCCAGATTGCCCCCTTCTTTATAAACATCAATAAGATAGTCACCTAGTCTTCGATCTCCTCTGGATAGCAGTGCTTGAAAATAGTCCCAATTTACGCTCGAGCATCTTATTTTTATACCCAATTTATGAAAATGCTTTTTTAAGTAATTATATTTTTTTTCAAGTTGTTTTGACTCTTCTCTTTTACAGTATTGAAATGGCGTTTGTGCTTTGGGTACAAATGTTGAGAATGAGAAAGTGAACTCAAAGTTTTTGTAAGTTTTTTTTAATTTTTTTGCAAGTGAGATTAGTTCATCAATATCGGATTGGGTTTCAGTCGGGTGACCTATCATTGCGTATATTTTCAATCCTGTTAATCCGTTTTCTTTTGCTATTTTAACGGTATTAAATATTTGTTCTTCGGTTAGATTTTTGTTGATTAATTTTCTAAGACGCTCTGAACCGGCTTCTATTGCTATTGTGGAATGTTTTTGGCCACAAGCTGTAAGTGTTTTAATTATTATTGGTGAAATTGTGTCGGCTCTGAGTGATGAGACAGACATTTCAAGGTTTGGGATTTCTTCTTTTTTCTTGAGTATATGCTCACATATTTTTTCAAAATCCGGATGTGCGGTGATCAGTGCTCCAAGCAGAGCAATTTTATCTGTGTAGTTTAGAGCGTAGTCAATGCTTTCTATTATTTTTTCGTAGGGTGCAAATCTTGTCGGTAAGTTCAAATATGATGCAAGACAAAATCCGCATCTTTGTGAACAGCCACGTGCTATTTCTATGATGTAAGTATTTGAAAAGAAGCTTTTTTCGCTCAGTATTGGTGTTGTTATACAATCATTTAGTTCTGCAGATATTTTTGTTATTTCTAGCGGTTGATTGTTTTTTAATACTTGATTTGATTCCGGTATGAAATCAGTTATTGAGGGCACATATATACCATCTAATTCAGATAGCTTTTGCAACAATTCATTTTTTTGCAGGTGCTTGTTATTTTTTATAAAATCAATAACTGTTGTATCCATTTGTTCTGCATCACCAATTATTATGAAATCAAAGAAATTGGAAAACGGTTCAGGATTGGCAGTTAGTACCGGTCCGCCTGCAAATATTATGGGGTAGTTATCATCTCGTTCTCTTGAGTTGAACGGGATATTGTACTTTTGCATAATCTTAAACATTCCAAGAAAATCAATTTCAAAGGAGAATGAAAAGCACATTAAATCCACTGCGCTCAAATCTATTGCTGTATCTTTTGTATCAACAAATATTCTTTCAACAAAATAGTCGTTGCGTTGGTCAAGTCTTTTGAAAATTGACATAAAACCCAATGATGACATGCCGAATGAATATATTGCCGGAAATGCTGTCCAAATATTGAGTTGTGACTCTTTCTTTATCGGTCTGTCGTATAAAAAGAGTTCACTCATTAGTCACTACCTTCGTTGTTCATTGTTTTTACATATATCTCTTCAAACAGAGTAACTATGACGGCAGCAATAGCCGGTGCAAGCAGCACACCGATTACACCCAAAATTTTTGCTGCAATTACAAATGAAAAAATAACTATTAACGGATGTAAGTCCATGTATTTTGAGAAAAAGTATGGCTTAGCCCAGTTGTTTTCAAGAAATTGACCCAGAAGAAGCGAGCATATTGCCAAAACCGAAATAAGTATTCCCTTCGGAAACGCAACCAGTAGTATCAATACTCCGGAAAGTACCGGTCCTACTATGGGTACTAAATCCAGAATTGCCGATATAAATCCTAAAAAAATTGCATAAGGTACGTGCATTAATAACAGACAAACCGCAACAACTATTCCGACAATTGATATTGATAATATCTGAGCAGTTACATATCCTCCGACTTTTATCTCCAGATCATCCATAACTCTTGAGGCATTCTCTCTAAATTGGCTGGGAAAAAGTTTTAAAGAACATTCTTTAATCTTATCCCTGTCATTTGAAAAGAAGTAAACAATTATTCCTATTGTTACCAAAATTGTTATGACGCCGACCACGCCTACGGTGAAATTTATTGACTTATCGATTATTTGTTGAATGATTTGAGTTGAGTTTGATAACCCGTCGTTGAGGTTAAATATGTCTGATAAACTTTGTGCTCCTATTTTTAAGCTGTCAAGATAGTTCGCAAGATGAGCAACCTGTTGCGGAAGCTGTGTCACAAAATCCTTGATTTCTCTTACTGAAAGACCAATTATCGGGATGAATACACCCAATGTTACAAGTGTTATTATTGTTATCATAAGAAGCGTTGCCGCTGAACGGGGGATCTTTTCGGACAGTTTATTTATATAAGGGTTTATTGCGCATGATATTACGTAACTCGCAAATACCAACAACGCAACATCTGTCATTTTAACTATGCAAAATATAATGAACAGTATGAAAAATAGGAAAATTACGTTCTTTAATGTGAAGATATTTTTGAATTCCATAAAACACCTCTGCTAATTTTATGTGTCGATTCTACTATAAATTTTAAAATAATAAAATAGTTTGGTGTATAATGTTTATTATTTATATTGGAGACGAAGAAGTATATGAAATTGAAAAATTCACAAGCATTAGGTGCTTTTAATTATGCGTATTTACTGAAACGAATTTATGTATTCATAAAACCTTACCTTGGCAGGGTTATTACCGGTTTTATTATTGCAATCCCCGTAGGTCTGTTGGATGGGGTTGTTGCTTATGCTCTAAAACCTTATATGGACGAGGTTTTGATCAAAAAGAACATGCTTTTGGCATTTTTGATTCCGTTTGGAATTGTTATGTTTGCAGCGTTGCAAGGCGTATTAAGGTATTTGAATGACTATTTAGCTAATTGGTGCGGGCAGAAAGTTACAAATTCTGTAAAAATATCTTTATTTGAGAAGCTGGTTCATATGGATCCTAAGTTCTATGATGATAACTCTTCCGGAATCGTGTTGACCCGTTATTTGACAGATCCGGATACGGCGTCAAGAGGAATTTTGGATAATATTAAGGCATTTACTGCTGCTGGTACCGGTGCTGTTGCGCTAATCGGGGTTATGTTGTATAACTCTTGGCAGTTGGCTTTGGTTGGCGTAGTTGTACTGTGTGTGGCATTTTTGCCGGTTGCGCTTATTAGAAAGAGAATAAAGTCCGCTTCTACGAAAAACATGGTGCTTGGTGGTGATTTAACTACCAATTTCAACGAAACTTATTCCGGCAACAAGATTATTGCCGCATATAATCTGGCTAATTACCAGCATCAGAAGTTTATAAACAATATAAATGCGATGTTTGATGTAAATATGTCGTTGGTTAAACGTGCAGGCTGGATGTCGCCTATTATGTATTTGATTGCTTCTGTCGGCATTGCTCTGGTTCTGGGATATGGTACTTATTTGGTTATTACCGGACGAATGACAAGCGGTAGTCTATTGTCTTTCGTTACTTCGCTGCTGTTGCTTTATAAACCTATCAAAACAATGGGTAACACATTAACAAGTTTACAGACACTCTTTGTCGCTATGGATAGAACGTTTGAGCTTTTTGATTTGAATCCTGATATTTCTGATAAGGAAAATGCTGTTGAATTAACAGAAATTAAAGATGGGGTTTCGATTGAACATGTTTCATTTGAGTATGAGGAAGGTGTTCCCGTCTTAAAGGATATAAACTTGAGTGTAAAACTGGGTGAAACCCTCGCTTTGGTTGGTAATTCCGGTGGCGGTAAGTCAACTTTGGCTAACCTTATTCCGAGATTCTATGATGTGACTGCCGGTGCGATTAAGATTGATGGTATCGATATTAGGGATTACAAACTGGAGTCGTTGAGAAAGAATATTGCGATAGTCTTTCAGGACAATTTTCTCTTCTCAGGTACAATTCGTGAAAACCTTCTGATGGGTAAGTTTAATGCTACTGAAGAAGAGTTGAATCAAGTTATTTGCGCAGCTCATTTGGATGAGTTTTTACATGAAATGCCTGACGGTATTGATACTTATATCGGCGAGCGCGGGACTTCTCTATCCGGCGGTCAAAGACAGCGTGTCGCAATTGCGCGTGCAATGTTGAAAAATGCTCCGATCATAATTCTTGATGAGGCAACTTCTGCTCTTGATAATAAATCGGAAGCTATCGTTCAAAAGGCGCTTGAAAACTTAATGAAAAATAAGACCGTTTTTGTCATTGCTCACAGACTTTCTACTATAAGTAATGCTGATAGAATTGCTGTTATCAATGAAGGTGAGCTTGCGGAACTTGGTACCCATGATGAGCTTATGAACATTCCTCAGGGTAAGTACAGACTCTTATATGAGATGCAGTTCAATAAGTCAGATAGGCTTTCTGTTTAATAATTAAAACATTTTATGAAAAAGTACCCTTGAGGATGTTTGCAAAAAGGACATATTTCGGGGGCTTTTTCGCTTGTGTGGGTGTAACCGCATTTTGCGCATTCCCAGATTACTTTTTCTGATTTGTTGAACAAGTTTTCTTGTTTTATGTCTGCAATCAGTTTTGTATATCTTGTATCGTGCATTTCTTCTATGTTTCTGATTTTATCAAAATGGTATGCAATTTCATCAAAACCTTCGTCTTTTGCGGTTTGTGCAAATTCAGCGTACATTTGTGTCCATTCGTAGTGTTCTGCTTCTGCTGCCGCAATTAGGTTATCAAGTGTTGAGTCAAACTTTTTGCCCATGAGATATTTCAACCATATTTTTCCGTGCATTGCTTCGTTTTCTGCTGTTTCTTGAAATATTCTGGATATCTGTATAAATCCGTTTTTTCTTGCATTTTCTGAAAATATCAGGTATTTATTCCTTGCCATTGATTCACCTTCAAATGCTTTTTTTAGATTTTCTTCTGTCTTAGAACCCTTTAAATTCATTTTATGCTCCTTTTTTATCTGTTTTTTGTCTGTAATAGTCTGAATTTTAGTGAAAAATACTTGTTTTAATTGATTATGCAAAGCAAATTTCACTATACTTTGATAGAGAATATTTAAACATATTGCAGATAAAGATAAAGTTGGTCTGTCGGGCTAATTCTCAAGGATTCCTGAGCAAAGAACAAATCTTCCGAGCTTTTTTACTTCACAATAATTTTCAAGTGACTTGCAAAAACAATCGCTTTCGCAAAAGCCGCCGGATAGATAGACTTTTTGTGGCTTTTTACAAAATTGCCAGGCATTGTAGGCTATTCCGTGTACAAATTTTGCGATTGCTTCTGCGGCTTCTTCTCCATTGGCAATATCATCCATTATTCTTTCAAATCCAAAAATTCCGCACGTTATGTTGTATTTGTCTGAGTTAGGTTTTAGCTCTTTTACGTTGTAAAATTTTTTCAGCATTTCAATAGTAGCTCCCGTTGAGCTTGCACAAGCAGAGTTCCAATCCAGATCCGAAAATTTTCCGTTTTTGAATCGTACCCATTTTGCATCACGGCTTCCTAAATCAAGCACTATACAATCTTTTTCGCATAAATCTGCTGCACCTCGTGTTAGTGCTATTATTTCGTTCGTATATTTTTCTTTTGTGTCAATAAATTTTTCGGACATATGACCTGTCATTGCATCGAATTTTAGATCATAATCCTTGATTAGTGCCGAGGGCAATATGTAGTAATTCATTCTTTCGGCTGTTTTTATCAGATATCTATCGAATAAACTTTTTAAGCTATTTGAATCTTTTTCTATAATTTTTGACCAGGTAGTTCCTGCGTCCAGTACTATTTTTTTCATCTTAATTTAACAAATGCCTCAATTTTTGCTCTGGTTGATTTTGTAGCATAGTCATCTACATCTATGAATAATCCGTTGTATTTATCTGCAAGATATTTTGCCAACTGCGTCTTTGAACAGAATGATTGAGCATAAAATACTGTTGGTACAGCAGGATTTACATACATTTCAAGCTCTAAGTTAGCGGGGCATCCGGCTTCAACACATCTGGTCCATCCGTATACGTGTGTTTCATCCGGCATCATATCAAGTATTGATAAATCATTAGGCGGTACACCCCAAAAACCGAATTTGGGGTTCGTTTTTGTGTAATTGACTTCTGCTCTCGCTATGATGTTTCCTGTAATCAGTTCAAACTTCTTTTTTAACGGTAGATTCGATTCACAAATCCGTGGGACAAAAACGGGTTCTTTGTTTTCAAAAATTGTAGTTTCAACATTAAATCCGAGATCTTTCAATATGGCAGCTGCAAACCATCCGGAATCACATTTATCTTTGCCTATAGGGGCTATGATTTTTATTATTTTGTCTTTGAGGTAAATTGTATTATCAATTATGTTTTTTATAATTTTGCAGTATGAATCGGGTAAGATGTTTGTTCTCGGATTCTTGTAATCTATATCCAGATCAATCCATGTTGCATTTGGGTAGGTTTCTTTTATTGTTTTTATAATTTGAGGATCAGGATATCCCCAAAAACCAATCATACTTTCTTTCATTATCTGATTATATTACAAAAAATCTTAAATTTCCTTTTTCTGTAATCATCTATTTAGCTTATTTAAACTTGTTGTATTATTCTTAAAAAAATAGTAAAATAGTGAAACCAAAGTGAAGTGAGGATTTAATCTATGAAGTTACATATGCAGATATTGATTGCTCTGGGGCTGGGTATAAAACGCAACGGGCATATATTTTTTGGACTTATTGCGGGTGTGATTGTCGGATTACTCTTGCATTCACAGCATGCGGGTTCTTCTGATGCATCATTGATCTTTCACTATATCTATGGGGCATTGAATTTCATAGGTCAAGCGTTTATAAGGCTGATTCAGATGGTCATAATACCTTTGATTTTCAGTGCGATTATAATCGGTATTTCCAGCATAGGTGATAATAAGCAGCTCAGTTCGTTCGGGCGTAGAATGATATTATATTATACAATCATTTCAGTTGCTGCTGTTACTATTGGTGGTATCCTCGCCTGGGCGGTCAAGCCCGGGGTTGGTGTTCAATCCTTTATTAGTGCACAATCCGCTACTGAAACTCAGCAAATAGTTAGTGCTGCAATTCAAGATCAAAAAAATCATATTGGTGATATATTTTTGAGCCTCATACCGGCTAACCCGATGGAAGCATTGGCTACCGGTGATATGATACCGATTATCGTGTTTATTATGATTTTTGCGATAGCTTTGTCTAAAGTTGGCGAGATCAACCGGCCTGTTGTATCCTTCTTTGAATCTATATTCGCTGCAACTATGAAGGTTACAGATGGGATCATGTATTTGGCTGCGCCGGGTATTTTTGCTTTGACTGCGACTGCTATATCTTCGTTCGGGCTTTCGATCTTTACAAGCATTTCTAAATACTTTTTAGTTATATTGGTCGGATTTGCTGTACAGTTGTTTGTTGTATATCCGATTGTAATGAAGGTTTTCAGTAAGGTCCCTGTCAGGCTCTTTTTCGCTGCTATTGCTGAGGCTATGATGGTCGGCTTCGGTACTGCCAGCAGCTCTGCTACTCTGCCTTTAGTTATTGCTTGTTGTGAAAAACGCGGGGTTTCTCATAAGGTTTGCAGTTTTGTTTTACCGTTGGGGGCTACTTTAAACTTTGATGCTACAGCCCTTTTTCAGGTTGTTGCTGTTTTGTTCCTCACACAAGCATATGGAATTGCGATTGATCCTATAATGCTCTTGCAAATTGCTGTTCTTGCAATTGTTGCATCAAGTACTTGTGCGGGTATTCCCGGTGGCGGTATTATCACGATAGCTTTAGTTCTGAATGGTATGGGATTAACTCCTACTCAGATGGTTCAGGGTTTTGCTTTCTTGTTCGCTGTTGACAGAATCGTTGATATGTTTAGAACTATGTTGAATGTTACCAGTGATGCTGTTGTTGCTGCTGTCATTGCTGATAATGAAAATGAACTTAACTATGATATGCTCACTAATGTCGAGTCTTATAAAGAAATTATCTAGTCATGGATATTTCGGTTGAAAAATCTAAGTCGCTTAAAGGGCAGTTAACGATTCCCGCTGATAAGTCTATTAGTCATAGGGCGGCTATGTTTGCATCACTCACCGGCGGTTCGGTTAGGATTAATAATTATTCTTTGGGCGCTGATTGTAAAAGCACGCTTGAAATTATAAAAACTTTGGGTTCTCGTGTCGAGTTTTTGGATGAAACTACTGTCCTCATTGATTCTTCTGATGCATATAAGAATGGATTATACAGATTGGATTGCGGTAATTCCGGAACTTCTATGCGTTTATTTTCCGGTATTCTTGCATCAAGAGAGCTTGAAGCTACTTTATATGGGGATCAGAGTTTGAGCAAGCGCCCTATGAAAAGAGTTATTACTCCTCTTGAATTAATGGGCGCAAAAATTAAACATTCCAAGTATTGTGCTCCTTTAGTTATTAAAGGTGATGAGTTATATCCTATTGATTATAGGTCTCAATTGGCTTCGGCTCAGGTTAAGTCTTGTGTTTTGCTTGCCGGATTAAATACGGTTGGTTTGACAAAGTTTTCTGAACCTTTTAAATCTCGTGATCATACTGAGAGACTACTTGAGTACATGGGTGCAGATATTATGGTTGAGGGACTTACTTGCAAGATACAAAAATCCCGACTTATTCCTCGTGAGTTGTCTGTTTGCGGTGATATTTCTTCGGCTGCTTTTTTTCTTGTTGCTGCTACTATTGTGCCTGATAGTGATATCATTTTAAAGAATGTCGGGTTGAACTCCACTCGTACCGGAATTATTGATGTTATGCAAAAAATGGGGGCAAGACTTGAGATTCTTGAATCTAAGTCTGTTTGCAACGAGCTTGTCGGAGACATTAGAGTTCAGTATTCTGAGCTTGTTGGGGTTGAAATTGGTGGTGAAATTATCCCTCGTTTAATTGATGAATTACCGGTTATTGCAGTGCTTGCTTCACGGGCAAGTGGCTCTACTATCGTTAGGGATGCCGCTGATTTAAGGAACAAAGAGTCTGATCGAATTAAATGTTTGGTTAGTGAATTGCAAAAAATTGGTGTTAATATTTCTGAAACTACTGATGGTTTCGTTGTTCATGGTAAATCTAAGATCGATGGCGGTTGTCATGTTGAATGTTATCATGATCACAGGCTTGCTATGAGTCTTTATGTTGCAGGATTGGTTGCTGAATCAAAAGTTACAATTAGGGATTTTCAGTGGGTTGACATATCTTTTCCGGAGTTTTTGAGGTTTATGTATCAATTACAGAGTTAGCAGTTCTACGTTTCCTTTTATTTCAAAGAATATGCCGGCTTTTTCTTTAAAGTCTTTTGTATCTGAGGTTGATAAAAATTTTAGGCTGCCTGATTTATTATTGCTTTTCGGAATGTGTTTTATTATGTAATCTGCAAATGGCAGTGCCGGATCGATAAAAATTTCTTTATTGGCAAAATTGCTTAATCTGTCCAATAAATACGGATAGTGTGTACACCCGAGGATTATTGCTTGCGGTTTGAACTCCAGTGCAGGTTTCAAATATTTCAGGATTAATTCATTTTTGTCACAATTATTTAATTTTTTTTCAACTATAGGTACCCATTCAGGGCAGCTGTGTTCGTATACTTCTAGTTGTGGGTTATAACTTTTCAGCGCGTTAGCATATGCGTGTGAATTTATTGTTGCATTTGTTGCGAAGACTGCCAATCTTTTTAATTTTGCATTTTCAGTGATACATTTTGAAGTAATCTGTATTATCGGATAGATTTGGAACTTATATAACCCTTTTAATTCGTCATAGACCTGTGCTGATGATGTATTGCAAGCCATAATTACTGCTTTGACATTCAATTTTTCAAAATAGTCAAAAATCTTTTTTATTATTGTTTTTAGTTCGTCTTTGGTTTTCTCTCCATACGGCAAATTTAATGTATCCGCTATATAAATAAATTCTTCATTTTTCAACGTCGGTACAAGTTGTTTTAGGACTGTTAACCCGCCTATACCTGAGTCAAATATGCCGATAGGTCTGTTGTCGAAATCATTTTTCATTTTGTCTGCTTCCAAAAAGCTAGTTGTTCTTTATATATTTTATTATTCCATCTGCGATTGCTTCAGCTGTTTTTTGTTTTCTCTCATCCGTAATCAATTGACATCTTTCTTCCTGATTTGAAATAAAACCGGTTTCAACCAGAATTGATGGTGCAATATCATTATTGATAACATAAAATTTTGACTTAAACAATCCTCTATCTTTAGATTTTATTTTTGATGCAAGCTGTTTATGTACAGTTTGGGCAAATTCGTATGATGCAGGCGTATAGTAATGCGTTTCTAAGCCCGATGCTTCTGTGCTTACGCTGGAATTTACGTGTACACTGATAAAAAGATCTGCTTTTTTCTTTTCTGTAAAAGTTACTCTATCCTTTAGCGAAACATATTCATCTGTTTTTCGGGTCATTTGGATGTCGTAGCCTTTTTTGCGCAATATTTCCGCTAAACGTTTTGATATATCCAGTGTAATATCTTTTTCAAGTATATCTTCTCTCATTGCCCCTACGTCACTGCCGCCGTGTCCTGCATCTATTACTATGGTTTTTATTTCTCCTTTTTTCTTTATTATCGGTGAGGGGGTAGATTTTATTTCGGCTTCTTTGGGGGTTGTCATCAATAGTTGTATTGTTTTATTATCAAAACTTTCACTGTATTCTATTGTTGCAAGCTGTTTTAGCGGGATAATGATTTTTAATCCGACATAAGGCAGGTTCTCTGTCTTTAATTCGGACAGCCTTATTGAATTCAAACCGCTCTTAAATGCCTCGTGATTAAATCCTGTGGGGTTGTATAAGTTTATTTCAACCTTATTGTTTAATCTTTTTATTGAGTGTATTGGTGGGGCTGTAAATGATAATTCAAATAAATCCGTTATGTCGTTTACTTTTTTTGCCGTGTAGTTACTTATAGTTGCATATTGGTCGAATAACTTCATTCCGAGTATTCTGTCATCGTGTGCAAAAAATATACTTTGACCATCGAATGAATATATTGGTCTGAATTTTGCAACATCTTCGCTTGTTATTACTACCCTTGCTTTTGTCGGCTCAAATTGTCCCACTCGGATAGATTCATTTTCTCCAAGGTAATAATCTTTATTCCTTATCTCTTGTGCTACATATGTATTCGGCAGGTCAAAGACTAATCTGGTAGGGTTCGATACAATAATCGGGTTCTCTATTGCTATTTGTCCAATCCCCCTTATTAGTGCATTTCCCCGTTTTACATCGACTCTGCTTAAGTAGTATCTGGATTTTAATTTTAGTGTGGGTTCTATCCTTGTTGGCCCTGTTGTAGTTGTTGCCGTGGTTGATTTAAATGCTTGATTGACCTGATTCATTTGCTCGGGGCGAACATAATCTGCTTCTTGTTGGCTTTTTGATGGATCTTCAGAGTAGGTTGTATATTCATAGTAGTCTTCACTTGTCGATTTCTGCTCTCTGTAAATGTTTTCCATATAATCTTGCTTTAGAAAATCCTTTTTATATGAGAATACTATGTTGCTTCCTATTTTATATACTTGGATTTTTCCGGTGTCAAGATCGTTGTTGTAATATACAACCATTCTTACTACTGCAGGTTCTGTTGAAAATTGTGAGAATTTTACCTGCCTTATCTTGCTGTTTTTGAAACTCCAGCTCGAGTTGGGTCTTGTAAGAATTGCATTCTCTATGTCTATACCGAACCTGTTCGGGTTGGTCAGTTTGAATGTTTTTATATTCATTGGCTGATTCGGGGATGATAGTGAGCCTATGAATATCATGTTATCAGAGTTATCAAAGTTTATTGTATTAATTTTTACCGGCTCTGCCGGTGATGCGACTGCTACGCTAAATACCCCTATAAACAGTATAATAAGTAAAACTAATAACTTCTTCCCCATAGCTATATAATACTACAAGTCGACTTTTTTCGGCTAAATTTTATTATTACTTAAAATATATCTTCAACCTTCAATTTCTTCCAAAAGTACGATTGCATCAACTGCAATAGCTTTGCTTTCACCTATTGGTCCGAGTGATTCCATTGTTTTTGCTTTTATTGAAATCTGGTTTAAATTTATGTTTAACACGCGGGCAAGATTGCTTCTTATTTCGATTATAAATGGCTGTAGCTTGGGGCTTTGTGCCTTTATTGTGCAATCTATGTTATTAATCTTATAGCCGCCTTTAATAATCAAATACAATACTTCTTTTAACAAGTGCACACTGTAACATCCATAATACTTCGGGTCGTTGTCAGGAAAATGTAAGCCTATATCACCCAGTGCTAATGCGCCGAGCATTGCATCAATTATTGCGTGGCACAACACATCGGCATCAGAATGCCCTAACAGTCCCTTGTTATGTTCAATTTTAACTCCGCCAAGTATCAAATCCCTCTCGTCTACAAGTTGGTGTATATCAAATCCCTGTCCTATCCTATACATATTTTACTCCTCAATAAATTTTTCTATTGCCAGACATACTCCGTCGTTGTCAACCGTATCGGTGATGAAATCTGCTATCTCTTTCAATTTTTCAGTCGCATTTCCCATTGCAACCTTTGTTCCTGCTGACAATAGCATTTCTATGTCATTGTCTTGATCACCGCAGGCCATAATCTCTTCCTTTTTTATATTCCATTTTTTTGCAAGATATCTTATCGCATTACCTTTGGTTGCTTCTTTGTTTGCGATTTCACAGAAATTCGGTGTTGAACGGACTATATATAACTCGCCTTTAAAAATTTCGTTAAGTTCATCTGTTAATGCTTCAATTTTTTCTGCATTTGTGTCTATCGCAAGTATTTTGTTTATATTTTTTAGCTCTATTTCATCAAAATTACTTACTACACGGTATTTTATCTTGCGTTCGTCAGTGTATTTTCTGATTGTTTCTGAATCTGTCTCTACAATCAATGTATCGTCCATGTAAAGATTGAAGTGAATATTTTTTTCTTTCAAGATTTTTAGTGCAATTTTGGCTGATTCTACAGGCAATGTGCATTGTAACAACGTTTTATCTGAGTCGTAAAACTCTTTAACCAGCCCGCCCTGATAAGATATAATCGGTGTATTTAAACCAAATTCTCTCGCAACATGTACTGCAGCGGCATACATCCGACCTGTTGCCAGTACAACTTTTATTCCTCTTGCAACAAGCCCTCTTATTGCAGCTTTCACTGCTTCTGATGCTGTGTAGTCACTCCTGTAAATGGTTCCGTCTATGTCCAGTACGAGCATTTTTATCATATTTCTACCTGCAACCCGAACGCCCTAGCCAATCCGCAAATAGTTTTTGCGTCATTTATTTCTCCATTTTTCATCATTTTTAAGATTTGGTCAAGTTTCATTTCAAAACAATCTATAATTTCTCCCTCATCAGGCATCTGTCCTTCAAAATATAACTCATCTGCTTTGTAAAGATACAATTTCTCTGTGCAAATTCCGGGGCTCGTATAGATAAAACCCAACGAACTCCAATTCTTTGCATAATATCCTGTTTCTTCCAACAATTCCCTTTTAGCCGCTTCAAAAGGATCCTCACCTTTTTCAAGCTTTCC
>CASEVT010000115.1 GCA_949291445.1 uncultured bacterium
ACGTAGTTGGCAATATCATCATCTTCCGGAAACGGATCCGGCAGTGATGGGACTACAAGTCTGTTATATTGGTCTCTGACTCGCATGTCCAGCCCGCCTTCTGAGTATGTGCCGGTTACAATCTGATATGACAATCTCGGCATATCTTCGGTAACGCTGCCTGTTCCGTCGGCGGAATAATAAAGATGCTGCGTATTCATTCCGTTGCTCCATAACAGTGCGTTTGCATCTTGTTGTTGTGCCAGCAACATTTTTGCTTGTGTTGTTTGTTGAATTTCGAACTCTAAATTGTTTTTTCTTGCCGTCAGTGTTAAAAATCTGGCTTGTGAAGCTGTCATGCCCATAGTTTAATACTCCTTTGTATTATGTATATCGACATTTTTGAGCAAAACTTTAGGATTTTTTTGTAAATCTTAACAATTATTTACAATAGTTACTCATTTTATTACTTCTTTGATTTGGGTTATAATAAAATTGGGTTGTGAAAAGATTTTATATTGAATCAGTAACTAACTTCTGATAAGTATTTAATGATAATTCTAAAATAAACAACTATCCCGAGCGGAGCGAGCAAGATAATTTGCAAAGATGAGAGAGGTAAAATGAGTATAAGTGAAATAATAAAAAAAACAGCATCAGAACAAAGAAAAACGCTTTTAAACAGGGAGGTATCCGCTGTAGAATTGGTAAATGAGACGTATAACCGTATTGAAAAAACGGATGGTACGCTTGGTGCTTTTAACTCATTATGTAAAGAACAAGCTTTGCAAACGGCTCAAGAGGTTGATAAAAAGCTTGCGGCAGGTGAGTCCTTGCCGGCGCTTGCCGGTATTCCGCTGGCTTTGAAGGATAACATGAATTACAAAGGAAGCAAGACCACGGCTTCCAGTAAAATTTTAAAGGACTTTGTTTCTCCTTATGATGCAACAGTTGTTAAAAAATTGAAGGAGAATTATATTCCGATAATAGGGAAGACAAATCTTGATGAATTTGCAATGGGATCTTCCAATGAAAATTCGGCATTTAAAATAGTAAGAAACCCGTGGGATTTGAACAAGGTTCCGGGTGGTAGTTCCGGCGGTTCAGCTGCAGCTGTTGCCGGTTATGAGTCAACAATTGCGCTGGGTTCTGACACTGGCGGAAGTATTCGTTTGCCTGCCAGTTTTTGCGGTATTGTTGGTTTAAAACCTACTTATGGCAGAGTTTCAAGATACGGGCTTATTGCTTTTGCTTCTTCATTGGATCAAATAGGTCCTTTTGCTCGTTCTGTTGAAGATGCCGCATTGTTGTTAGAGGCAATTAGCGGTTATGATTCCAATGATTCTACCTCTTTAAATATTCCTGTGCCTAAATATTCAGATTCCCTGAAGATGAATATAAAAGGTATGAAAGTCGGTGTGATAAAAGAATTGTTTGCTGACGGGATTGCTGATGATGTTCGAAAAGCTTTATCTGAGGCGATCAATGTCTATAAAGGTCTTGGAGCGCAGATTGTTGAAGTATCATTGCCGCTTTTGAAGTATTCAATCGGGGTTTATTACATAGTAGCTACGGCTGAGGCTAGTTCTAATCTTGCTCGCTATGACGGTGTTAGATACGGTTATAGAACTGCTGAGTCTAAAAACCTTCTTGAAATGTATACTAAAACCAGAGCTGAAGGGTTTGGGGATGAAGTTAAAAGAAGAATTATGCTGGGGACTTATGCTTTGAGTTCCGGATATTATGATGCTTATTACAAAAAAGCTCAACAAGTCAGACATTTGATTAAAAATGATTTTGATAAAGTGTTTGAATCTGTTGATGTGTTATTGTCGCCGACTTGTCCTAATACAGCATTTGATATAGGTTCAAAAGTTGAGGATCCGCTGAGTATGTATTTGACGGATATCGGGACAATAAGCGCTAATCTTGCCGGTATTCCGGGGATTAGTTTACCTTGCGGCTTCGATTCGTCCGGTATGCCTATAGGTATGCAGCTTTTGGCTCCGGCTTTGCAAGAGGAGAGATTGTTGTCCGTTGCGTATAATTTCGAGCAATCTACCGAGTTTCATAAGTGTGAACCGGCGGCAGTTTTAGTTAAGTAATAGTAGGGGTGTAGTGTGAAAAAAATTCTGATTTTATTGGGTTTTGTATTCTTTTTGTGTTCCGGCGCTGCTTATTCTTATTCGACTGAAAGCGCTATGTATTACAATGAAGGATTGGATTATTACCAAAATGGTGAGTATGCAAAAGCACTTGAAAGTTTCAAGTCCGCTGTTGCTAAAGAACCCAATTTTGCCGATGCGTATTACAATATGGGCGCAATATATGAGTATTTAAAAAGCTATCAGTCTGCTATTGCTTGTTTCTCAAAAATCAATCAGCTTGAACCGAACGATGCCGAAACGATTTTAAAATTGTCGGAATTGTACAATAAAGTCGGAAATTATGAAAAAGCACTTTTCTTTGTAAATAAAATTACTCCGGAAAGCCAATTTTATGCCAAGGCAAATGCTCTGAAGCAACAGTATAATCTTGAGTCTCAAAAAGCTAAGGTTAAACAAACTCTATCAACTGTTAATAAGGCAAATGAATTGAATAAAAGTGTAGTTAATAAATTTTCAGGTCCTACCGGTGTGGCAATAAATTCTCATGGCGTTTTGTTTGTAGCAAGTTATACCGATAATAGTATTTATCGTGTAATGCCAAACGGTCAGAGCTATTTATTTTCTAAAAGCCCTCTTTTAGGCGGTCCGATTGGATTGGCTTTCGATGCCAGTGATAATCTCTATGTCGCAAATTATGACAAAAATAATATTCTTAAAATAAATAAGAGCGGACAGGTTTTTATATTTATGGATAAAATTTCTAATCCATACTACCTCTTGATTAAGGATAATAACATGTATATTACTGAGCAGGGTAACAATACTGTTATACGTTATAAGTTATACTAATTTAACTTTTTTTGACTTTATATTTTAAAGTTATGCTTTGTTGGCATTTATGTGTTTTTTATGCGAAATTTTTGTTCTGTTTTATATAATTTGGTTGGGAATTTTTGTTTGTTTGGGTTTGGATTTTGCAAGAATAATTTGAAATAAAGAAAGATTTTTATATAATATATCTTAAGCGCAAATTAACCAATTTTAGGACGTCACTTATGGATTTTAATATAAAAAAAATAAACAGGTTAAAAACCCTGATAACTATATTTTTAGTTTTTCTTGCAGGTCTGTGCCTGTACGTATTTGAAGATGTTTTTGAGGGAATGGAAGAAAAACTTGTTAATTTAAGGAGCTCTTTGAGCACTGATGGTGGGTTGTATTCCGGAAAGTTCGCTCATCATGACGACAGGATTGTTATTATTTCAATAAATGATTTAACGCAATATGAGGCGGCAAAATCACGTGAATTGAACCTTTCTCGCTGGCCGTGGTCAAGAAAAATTTGGGCTCAGGTTGTGGAGTATCTTGAGCGGCAGAATCCTGAGTTAATCGTTCTGGATCTTAATTTTTCTAACTATGAAGATATCACACTGAATTATTCTTCTGCGGATGTTGTTTTAGCTGGTACACTTTCAAAATATGATAATGTAATTCTTTCTACGGGATTAAGGACTTCTTATGAGGATACAAACACGATTAACAGTGCGAAAATATTGGATAATTTTGATAACCCGTTTTTGCCTGCTGCAAACCAGTTGGATATTGAAATTACCAATCCGGAAATAGACAACAATATTTCTTTCTATTCGCATACTCCAATTCCTGATATATATACGAAAAATACATATATGGCGGTGACCAATTTGCCGGTTGAAAAACGAGAAGATATGGTTAGTCGCTCACAGCCTGTTTACAAGTTATTGAAAGGCAACAGAACATATTATTTGCCTTCAATTCCGTTGGCAGTTTTATTAAAACATTCCGGAGCAAAAGAAGTTCGGTTTTTGAACGATTCAATTCTTGCCGGCAATTATAAAATACCACTGGATAAGAACGGTCAAGTATTGATCAACTGGCATGGTCGGGTGCCTGTGTATACTGATATACCTATTACTTCTATATTATTGAGTATGGTTCGGGGGGTTGATTATTTTGAGTATGATAACAGACAGATGCCGTTGGAATTTTTTAAGGACAAGATTATAATCATAGCTCAGACTCAGCTGAACACGGAGACTCATGATACTCCTGTTGCACAAGAATTTCCCGATGCAGAGATCAAGGCAAATATAATAGATAATTATATTAATGATGCAGATATTACGAATACTCATAAAAGACAATTTGCAAAGAAGCTGCCTTTGTATAAAGCTGTCTTAATTACCGTGGCTTTTTGTTCTGCGATATTGTTTGTAATATTGATTGCAACAAATATGCTGCTCGCATTTATGAATGGTTTTTTGATCATACTAATATATTGTTGGTTATCATTTTTGATATTTTGTCATCCGCGTTTTCATTTACTGTTAGACATGTCTGCACCTTTGTATTGTATGGCGGTAACTTTATTTTTAACTTTCCTTTTAAAGGCTCACCATGAGTATAAGAAACGGAAAAAAATAGAACGAATCTTTGGTAATCTGGTTTCGGAGAATGTTTTAAAACAATTGATAAACAAACCTCACAAACTTAATTTGAAGGCGGGGTTGCAAAAAGTTACCGTGATGTCTTGCAATATTTATAACAATATTGAAATAAATGATGTTTTGTCGCCGGAACATTATATTGAAATGATTAATAAATCGTTTGAAACTATTGAAAATATTATATTCAAGTATAACGGAACGATAAACAGGTTTGTCGGAAATTCGGTGTTGGTGTATTGGGGATACCCGATACACAGCCGTAAGGATACTGAAAATGCGATAAAAGCTGCGCTTGAGATCGAGGCAGAGATTGATAAATTTAACAAAGAATATTTTACCGACGGTTCAGGAGTGCTTGTGAGAATAGCGATTAATCACGGTGCTGCACTTATTGGTCAGGTCGGCTCAAAAAATGTCTCCGATTTCACGCTTTTGGGGGATACAGTTGATATTATTGAGAAAATTGAAAATGTTTGCGTGGAATTTGACAAAAAAATTATAGTTACCGAGCAAACAGTTGCAAATCTTGATAAGCAGCCAGAGTTGCTTTTTGCAGGCAAAATCAGATTGAAAAATTCCGATAAAAAGATAACTTTATATGAGGTTAAGAGTCTATAATGATTAATATAGATTCATTGATATTAGAAGATTTTTGCAAGGAGAACGAGGATTTTTTTGTCGGTGCTAAGGTTCAAAGAATACAGCAGCCTACCAGAAAAGAATTAATCTTGCATTTACGCAATAATTTTGAGTCCAGAAAATTATACATAAATATAAACCCAACGTTGTATCATATAGCGTTTATGAGTAAAGAGAATGAGAGAAGGCGGCATATTTCTATTCCCAAGCAGCCGCCAATGTTTTGTATGCTTTTGCGCAAACATATGGAAGGTGCAAAAATTACAAAAATTATGCAGCCAAAATATGAGCGTATTTTGGAATTGTATTTTGAAAATTATAATGAAATCGGCGACAAAATAGAAGAGTGTTTGAGCATTGAACTTATGGGTAAACACAGCAATGTCGTTTTGTATAATACAGACAGCAATATTATAATAGGTTGTGCTCATAATATTGGCGCACAGAAAAGTAAAGAAAGAGAATTGGCAGGCGGGCTTCCTTTTGTTTATCCGCCAAAGTTGAACAAGAAGAATCTGTTGACTACCAGAAGTGCGACGTTTGTAAAAATCATTAAGGAGTCAGACTTGCCCTTGAAAAAACTTCTTAGTGAGAAATATTTCGGATTTACTCAGATAACGCTGGAGGAATTACTCACAAAGCTTGAAATTCAACCTGATATTTCTGCTAGGTGCCTTCGTGATGAACAAATTCAGATTTTATTCATTGCCTTGTATGAATATATTTCTTCTGAAAAAAGAAATTATTCTGTGGATAGCGACTATATCAAGTATTCATCTGTGCTGAAGCTGCCTATTCATTATTGCAGTGTGAATGATTTATTGGATGATTATTTTGCATTTTATACCGAAAAATTTTTTATTGAGAATTTGAAAGCTTCTTTAAGAGTCCGTTTGGAAAAAGATTTGAAAAAACTAAAAGAGGGATTGAAGTATAGGCAAAAACAGTTTGAGAATCTTGATAGGTCGGTGTTATATAAGCTCAAAGCCGACTTGATTATGGCTAATTTATATTCTTTAGAGTCAGGTTTAAAAAAAACTTTTTTGAGGGATTTTGACGGTACAAATACTATAGAAATAGATTTGGATGAAAATTTGTCCCTGATTGATAATGCTAATAAATATTATACGAAATATAACAAAGCAAAAAAAGCCTACAATGTTGCTGTTGAGTTTGCTCAAGAAGCGCAAAGAGAAATATCTTATCTCGAAGAACTTTTATTTTCGGTAGATATTGCGAATTCCGTTGAATCCTTACAGGAGATTGCTGCTGAAATTGATAAGGAACATTCACCCAAAAAACTCCCTGAATCAATAATTGATAAAAGAGAAATTCGCGGATTTGTTGTCTATATCGGAAAAAATAATCGTCAGAATGATTTAATATATTCAAAAATATCTTCGCCAAACGACCTGTGGTTTCATGTTTTGAATGCTCCCGGTGCACACATTCTTGTTAAACCTCAAAACAGTTCACAAGAACCGGATAATGAATTGCTGCTTTATGCTGCAAATCTGGCAAAAGAGTATTCGACCCAGAAAAATTCCGGCAAAGTATCGGTAATTTATACAAAACGAAAATACCTAAAAAAGCCTCCGAATCAAAAGGGAGGAATGGTTACTTACAAAAATGAAACGGAGATTGTCGTCCCGTAGCTTAACTTTTATTTTATGAGCATACAGTCGCCGTAGCTGTAAAATCTGTATTTTAAATCAATAGCCTCTTTATATGCCCTGAAGATAAAATCCTTACCCGCAAAGGCACTTACTAGCATAATTAATGTTGATTTTGGAAGGTGAAAATTTGTTATCAATCTGTCAACAACCCTAAATTTAAATCCCGGATAAATAAAAAGCGTAGAGTCATCTATAACCTGTAGAATTTCATCGTATTTTTGCATACAAGTTTCAAGCGTTCTAACGGTTGTAGTTCCGACCGCCGTAATTCTTTTTCCCTCTTTTTTTGCGTTCATAATAATATTTGCGGTTTCAGAAGATATTTCATACTCTTCTGATTCCATTTTGTGTTCTAAAACATTGTCAACTTTAACCGGTTTAAAAGTCCCCATCCCGACATTAAGAGTTACATAACAGATCTGTACCCCTTTATTTTTAAGTTTTTCAAGGATTTGCGGTGTGAAGTGCAGTCCTGCAGTCGGCGCGGCAACCGAACCTTCGTTTTTTGCATAAACAGTCTGATATCTTTCATAGTCAAGATTTTTTAAATCAGAATCTGTCATGTTTCTTTCTATGTAGGGTGGTAAAGGGATATTACCGATTTTGTGCAGTATATCAAAGAAGTTTCCTTCATAGAGCATTTCGACAAGCCATTTGCCGTTGTCTTCACGTGTCAATACTTTTGCACTAAGCTCGTCTGATATTTTTATGATCATTTCTTCTTTGACTCTTTTTGACGGGTTCAAAAGCACTTGCCAGGTTTTGCCGCTAATCAGTTTAAGAAGAAAAACTTCAATGTTTGCGCCGGTCTCCTTTTTTCCGAATAATCTTGCCGGAATAACTTTTGTATTGTTTAGCACCAGTACATCATTGGAATCAAAATAGTCTGTAATATCGTAAAAATGCTTATGTTCAATCGATTCTGAATTTTTATCCAAAACCATCATGCGTGAATTTTCGCGTTTTTCGGAAGGTGTTTGAGCGATAAGCTCTTTAGGCAGGTTGTAGTCAAAATCGCTGACCAAAAGTACGTCTTCATTTTTTGTTTTTGCCATATATCCTTCTTTCAAATTGCACAAACCGACTTTAAACAAATTGCAAACAGATTAATATTATAAAAAGCTTGTGGAATTTTGAGGTCTAAAACAGTTGCATTTCTATGATTTTTTCAGCAAGCCTTACAGTATTTAAAGCTGCGCCGATTCTAATGTTGTCGGCAACGCACCACAGATCAATTGCGTTATCAAAAGCAATATTTTTTCTGATTCTACCTACATACACCGGATTTTTGCCCGCCGCATCAATAGGTGTAGGGTAAACATAGTTGTCAACATCATCCATAACCTCTACACCCCAAGCTGACTCTAATATGTTGCGAGCTTTTTGAGGGGTGATCGGGTTTTCAAATTCAATGGTTACAGCTTCAGAGTGTCCGTGGAATACCGGAACTCTTACCGCAGTACAGGATATGGGTGTTTTTTCATCCAGATGAAGAATTTTTTTAGTCTCATTTGAAACTTTCATTTCTTCTTTTGTATACCCGTTTTCGCAAAATACGTCAATTTGCGGTATTACATTGTAAGCGATTGGTTTTTTAAATTTTTCATTAACAAAATCTTTGCCTTCATTTTGGGCAATGGTGTTTTCTCTCAACTCATTAATAGCAGCCAGACCTGCTCCTGATACTGCCTGATAGGTACTGACTATCATTCTTTTTATTTTTGCATAATCGTGCAGCGGTTTTAGAACCAGCATTAATTGTGAGGTGGAACAATTGGGGTTTGCGACTATGCCGTTGTGTTTTTTTAAGTCTTCATCGTTAACACCGGCAATAACAAGCGGTACATCTTTTTCCATACGATAAGCACTTGAGTTATCAATATAAACAGCCCCTCTTTTTACGGCTTCAGGAGCAAGTTTCAAAGAAGTTGAACCGCCGGCTGATGCCAGTACGATGTTTACTCCTTCAAATGACTCGGGGGTTGCTTCTTGTATCGTGTGTTCTTGATTCTTAAATTCAATTTTTTTGCCGGCACTTTTTGCGCTTGCTAAAAATTTAATGTTTTCATAGGGGACATTATCTTCTACAAGAATCTTCAAAATTTCTCTTCCAACAACTCCTGTTGCACCGAGTACTGCAATATTAGGTTTTCTCATTGTGTTAATTCCAATCTTTCTGTTACCGTTCACAATTATATTATGAAATTAATTTAGTTACAATCAATTTAACGTTTCTAATCAGCTAAAAACCCCACCCAAAAGAGTGAGGTTGTAATATTTAAAGATTTAATTTGTGCAATTCAAGAGGAGTTTAATCCATAATGTGCTCAAGCCCGTAGACAAATTCATTGTGTTGTGCGATATACTTAATAGCGAGCAAAACTCCGGTCATATAGCATTGTCTGTCCATAGAATCGTGTCTTATTTTGAGTATTTGACCCGATGCGCCGAAGATGACCTCTTGAGAAGCTATGTAGCCGGGCATTCTCACCGAATGAATCCTGATATCCGAATAGGATTTTGCCCCTCTTGCGCAATCTATTGTTTCGATTTCTTCGCAGTTACCTGTTTGAAAACTGCCATTTCTTGCTTCAGACATCATTAATGCAGTTTTTACGGCGGTTCCCGAGGGTGCATCTTTTTTCTGGTTGTGGTGCAATTCTATTATTTCTGCATTTTCAAAGTATTTTGATGCCATTTGTGCAAATTTCATCATTAATACTGCACCTGTTGAAAAATTAGGAGCAATAAGGCAGCCAAGATTTTTGTCTTTCGTTAGTTTTTTTAACGTCTCAATCTGTTCATCACTTAATCCTGTTGTCCCAATAACCGGTTTTACTCCGTTTTCAAGACAAGTAATTGCATTTTCAAAAACAAATTTTGGTTGCGTAAAGTCTACCATAATGTCTGGTTTATACAGTTCTATTGCGGATTTGAGGTCTCCGTTTATTCTTACGTCGGGACATACCATTGTATCAAGCATATTTTTGTCAATTGCACAAACAAGTTCTAAATCTTGTGCATTGCAAACTGCTTTTACAACTTCTTTGCCCATTTTTCCCAATGCGCCGCATACTCCTACTTTTACCATTTTTTTCTCCTTTTATTTTAGGTTAGTTTACTTTATTATCTCATATAAATGGTAGTTTTAAACAACCCTAAAGTGTATGTTACAATAGAAAAATGGATAATAGTTTTTTGAAACAATTTAATTCTGATGATATAGAAAATTATTTGAAGGATAGTTCTGATAATAGTTTTTTCAAAAATATTTCCGAATTAAAGGATTTGTTAAATTTTTACAAATCTTCAACGGACTCGTTATGTTTGATAAACGGTCCGTTCGGAACATTCAAAACCGAGTTGCTAAATATGTCATTGAAATTTTTGTCGGAGGATGTTCTTGTATTCAAGTATGAGTGCTTTGAGGCAACTTGTATTGACGATATATTTTTGGCTGTATTTAACGATTTAAAGGAGTTTTTGCAAAATAAAAAAATAAAACCCTCAAAAATTGAAACCGATTCACTTTCAAAGAAGATCAATTTTTATCTTTCTCACATAGAAAAACCGGCTGTTTTTATACTGGATTCTTTCGAAAATCTTGATAAAAATCAGAATAAACCCGAGATTCTAAGTTTTATAGAACATATTTCCGCGTTTAGCAATTTTAAGGTCGTGGTACTTTCTCGTAATCAGGAACGTTTGGATAATAAAAATTTTTATTCTATTTTTCTCAAACCATTTGAAAAAGAAGAAGTGAAGAAATTTTTTGAATCCGTGTTAATCAACACCGAGCCTGAGTTTTTGGATAAACTTTATGATTACACTCAGGGTAATACAAGTTATATAGTTTTAACAGCAAAGATTATTTCATCGCTAAGGATGCCGTTGAAGACTTTGTTGGCTGATTTTGATAAGAAAAAGTTTAGTTATGAAGAGTTTATCCTTCAAAAGTTACTTGCATTTGCGTCTGAAAATGATAGAAAATCGCTTTCTGTTCTTGCTCTGTCTAAAATGGGTTTTAGTAAAGAATTTTTGTGCAATCAATGTTTGTTCACCAAAGAGAAGTTGAATTATCTTTTAGATAAGGGGGTTTTGAGTTATGAAGGCGGCTATGTATTTTTAAAAAGTTATTTAAAGGAATATTTAACGCCTTATATTTCTCATTTTGAAAAAATTAATATACATCAGTATTTGAAAAATTTTTACGAGTCGCAATTGCCCTTGAAACCTTCGCAGCGTGCAATACCTATTTCAAGAAATACAATGCGGGCTCAGTCTGCTTATCATAATACATTTTTGCCGGAAAATTTCAACAGACCGTCACTTGATACGGCATATTTGGGGTATATGAACAGCAATACACGTGACTGGGATATTCCTGAACCCGTGCAAAAACCACAGAAAAAACAAGAAAAACCCCAACGGCACAATCCCATGGAAAAATACGCATTGACGCAAGAAGAATTGGCGCTTTTAGGTTTGCCGATTGACTTGTCTAAGTCACCTGCATTGAGCCAACCTGTCGCAAACCAGTTACCGGTAAAACAAGAACAATACAGCTTATCTGATTTAATTGAGCAGGCTGAAGAGCTGTTGAAAAATCATGAGTATAATTCTGCTTTGGATATTTTATCAAAGGCAATGCAGAGAAAGGATGAGTTGGGATTTAAAGAAAATTTACCCTATATACTAAAGAATAGTGCACTTTGTTCAAAAAAAATGAACAATATTGATGAGTCCGTAAGTTTCTTGTACAAGCTTTATGATTTCTATTTTGAGAATAATCTTCTTGACAGAGGTAATGATGTTCTTTTGGAGATAGCACAAACTTACAAGGATTCCTACCGTTTCATTAAGGCGAAAGAAATTTATGATCGATTTTTAAATTCAAAATTGCCTGTATCAGACAGGATACTTGCTTATTCATACATTGGCAGGGCTGAAATAGAGGAGGATTCTTCTGATATACAAAATGCCATGCAAGATTACGGAAAAGCGTTTCAGTATGCAAAAAGTATAAATGATAAGGCATTTTTATCAGAGGCATATTTTAAGTATGCATTGATACTTGATGATAACAATCAGATAGATAATGCTTTGAATTATTATGAGAAATGTACAGAACTGAATGATCCGGCAAATACTTTTATCTCCTCGGCATATACCAATATTGCAGAGATATACAAGGAACGCAGGGATTTGAGCGCCGCATTCAAGAATTATCGGCTTGCATTAAAATATGACACTGAAGCATCAAATTATGAAGGAATATATTATTTGTGTACGAAATTGGCTGCTGTATGTGCTAAAGTTCGTCCCGATTTACGATTGAACTTTTTACTCAAGGCGCTTTCTGCTGCAAAGCGGATTCAGGATAAGTTTTATATTATCAATTCTTATATTGAGGTCGGTGATTATTATTACAAGGTTAAAAATGATGAGAAGGCACTGAAAGCATATTTGCTTGCAAGAAATATATTGACTGCTCAAGAGGAGTTTAGACCGGATGATCTGAAAACAATTGACGTTCGAATAATGGATTTGAAGATCAGGATGGATAGAGAACTGTTTAAAAAATTGTCGGATGAAATATCAGAAAGGACTGTTGATGATGCAGTTTGAGTTGTTAAGTCAGTTGGGTTTGGGTTTGACGAGAAGCGCACAGACCAGACTTGAGAATTTTGTAAAGGTTTTTAATATATATAATTCTCATACGAATTTGGTAAGTAAAAAAGATGAAGAACATTTTTTTGTGAAGCATATATACGATTCGCTTTCGATAAATTTGTTCTTACAAAAATACGGTTTTGAAAAGTTTAAAATGCTTGATATCGGTACCGGCGGGGGATTTCCGGCTATACCTATCTCAATATTCTATGATGAGTGTGACATACTTGCTATAGATTCGATTGCAAAAAAGATTGGATTTGTGGAGCTGGCAAAAAAAGAATTGATGTTAGAACATCTTGTTCCCGCTTGTCGAAGAGCTGAGGAGTTAAAATATACTGATAAGGGAAGTTTTGATATAGCAGTTTCAAGAGCAGTAGCGCCTTTGCGGGTTCTTTTGGAGTATTCTGTTCCTTATCTGAAAATAGGCGGTTATTTTGTTGCATACAAGTCATTGAGTGCAGACAGAGAGTTAGAGGAAGCTCAAAATGCACTGGCAACATTAAGAGCGGAATTTGTTGAAAAGATTGATTATAAGCTTCCTGGGTTGGAGGGATATAGCCGACAGCTGGTTATTATTAAAAAAAATGACAAAACTCCGTCAATTTTTCCAAGAAAATCCGGTGCACCTAAAAAACTACCGTTGTAAAAGTTTGTGATATTTTATTATTATGATAGAGCTATTGATAATTTACAGTCTTAATAAACGTGAAAGAACTTTATATTCGCTAAGGTCGGATATAATTGAAAAATTCGGATATTTTACCCGCCCCAGTATAGGTACGTTGCATCCTGCGTTGAAAAAGATGCTCGGCTTGAATGTTCTGACTGTGAGAAATGATTTTTCTCAAGGCGGTAAAAAATCTACTTTTTATGGGCTTGCTTCCGGTGCTATGAAATATTTTAAGCAGGTTTTTGATTCGCCTTTGAGTGAAAATCCTACATTGTTCTTTACTGAATTACAATCTAAAATCGCTGTTTTGTCTTTACTTTCTGAGCAGGACAAATTGGAATTTTTTAAAGATGTTTCATTGAAATTGGAATCATATCGGCTTGATTTGAGAAATGTGCTTGAAGATGAATATATTAAGCTTGATATTTATCAAGAGTGCTTATTGAAAAAAAATATTGAAAATGTTGAAAAGTATATAGAACTTGTGGAAAAGATTAAATAATGCCTGCAATAATAAGTGAAGTTGAACTTGAATCAATCGCGGATGAGCTCGGTTTTGAGCGGGGTGATCTCATATTGTCGATAAATAATCAGAAATTGCGAGATTTGATTGATTATAAATTTGCAATCAATTCTGAGTATCTGGAAATAGAATTGCAGCGCGCAAACGGTGAGATTGAAGAGTTTGAAATTGAAAAAGAGTATGATGATGATTTGGGGATAATATTCGAGTCTGCTGTTTTTGACAGGATTAAGCCGTGTACTAACCATTGTATATTTTGTTTTGTTGACCAGCAGCCTGCGGGATTAAGAAAATCACTTTATATAAAGGATGATGACTATAGACTTTCGTATTTACAAGGTACGTATATTACACTAACAAATATGAAAGAGTCTGACTGGCAAAGGATCGAGAAGCTTGGACTCGGACCGTTGTATGTATCAGTGCATACAACAAACCCGAAACTTAGAACATCAATGTTAAATAACCCCCGTGCGGCAAGTATTTTAGAGGACTTAAACCGACTTAAAAAAGCTCATATTCCTTTGCATCTTCAAATAGTCATGTGCCCTGGAATAAATGACGGTGACGAATTGGTTAGAACATTGAATGATCTTTCATTGTACAAGTCGGTTGTAAAGTCTATTGCGGTTGTGCCGGTTGGTTTAACGGAGTTTCACAAAAATAAGCTGCGGGTACTGACTAAAGAAAATGCAATAAAAACTATTAATATCATAGATGAGTACAACAAATCCCAAAGGCGTAATATTGCACAGGCAAGCGATGAAATATTCTTAAGAGCTCAAGTTCCGATACCTCCAAGAAAATATTACGGTAATTTTTCGCAATTGGAGGATGGTGTGGGCGCTATACGCCTTTTGATTGATGATTTTAATAAACACAAAAAGAAACTTCCGTCTTCTGTTCCGAATGAAAAGCGGTTTACTTTTGCAACTTCAACTGCTGCTGCTTTGCCAGTTATGCAAATTGTGGAGGAATTAAATAAGGTTAAAAATTTGGATTGTGAATTTGTAGAGTTAAAAAATAATTATTTTGGAAAAAATGTCACAGTTGCGGGACTTATAACAGGCAAGGATTTAATTTCGCAATTACAAGATAAAAAAATTTCTAATCTTATTATTCCATCGATAATGTTGCGTCGGTATGTGGGCGATTTTTTGGACGGTGTAACCGTTTTGGATGTAGAGAAAGCGCTTAGGTGTAAGGTTTTTGTTATAAAGGATATTTATTCTTGCGCGGAAATTCTTGAGATTATTTTAGCGTAGATGGTTGTTTGATGGTGCTTATGGATTTTGGTGGTATTTTATTCGTTTTTTATGTTCCAAAAGTCCGGATGAAGCATTGCTAAAAACGGTATTAATTCTAACCTGCCGATTAGCATGTTAATGATGCAAATAATTTTTGTGGCAGGTTGCAGAGTTGCAAATGAGCCCATCGGTCCGATAATAGCACCGAATCCGGGACCGACATTGCCCAAAGTGGTAATACTGCCGCTCAATCCGACAACTGTATTGTTTTCAATAATGGATATTAGCAAGGCAGAAATAGCAAAAATAAAGTAATAAAATACAATAAAAGCCATCATTTGCTGTCCTACTTCTGGGCTGATTATTGTCTTGTTGAGCTTAATTGGGTAAACAGCATTGGGGTGCATGATTTTAGCAATCTCCCTTCTTATATATTTAAAGATGAAAGCAACCCGAACAACTTTTAGTCCGCCCGCTGCAGAACCGGCACAGCCACCTACAAACATTAGCAAAAATAAAAGTAACTTTGCGTCCAAAGACCATTTAGCAAAATCAACGGAAGCAAAGCCAGCAGTTATTATTATGCTTATAGTCTGAAATACTGAATCAGTTATTGCCTTAAATGGTGCATAATTGTTGTGCAGTATTAAAGAAATTGTAATAAGGACAGAGAATACTAAAATAATAGAAACGTAAAGTACAAATTCATCATTCTTAAGTAACAAAGATGGCTTTCTTTGTGCAAAAACATTGTAAAGAAGGGCGAAGTTAGTACCTGCAATTGCGCCGAAAAATGCAATAATCCAAATTATAATAGTAGAATTGTAACCCATAATACTCAATGGATTGGGCGAAAATCCGCCACCGGCAAGGGTCGAGAAAGAGTTGCAAAATGCGTCAAACCAAGGCATGCCAACAAATTTCAAAATAATAATTTCTAAAATTGTAAAAATAACATACAATCCCCACAAAGCAGTGGCAGTATGTCTTATTCTGGGGGTAATTTTGTCTTCTGTAGGACCCGGTGCTTCAGCAAAAAACATTTGTCTTCCCGCGACGGCGAATTGAGGTAAAACTGCTATAAATAAAACGATTATTCCCATACCGCCAAGCCATTGGCTCAATGACCGCCAAAAGAACATCGTTTTTGGGTAGGTGTATGTTGTGAGTATTGTTGCACCGGTTGTTGTAATTCCTGATACTGATTCAAACAACGAATCCAAAAACGGCAGCCCGTAAAAGAGATAAGGGATTGCGGAGATAAGAGCAAAAAGCACCCAGGAAAAAGCAACAACACATAATGCCTCAGATTTTTTTATGTCATTCAGACCTTCAAACGTATCGGATTTTTTTCTTATAAACAGGCTTAAAACCAGCGCAGTTGCAGAAGCTGTTACGAACGGAACTACTGAAGAATAATCGTGATAGTAAAATGCAATTAGAACAGGTGCGAGGATTACCAGTGCGATGCACTGCAATATCATGCCAATTGCGTTAAAAACATAAGTTAGTCTCATTGCTTAGTAAAAAATTCCTTAACTCTAAAACAATCTTCTGCACTCGTAAAAATAACAAGTGAATCAAAAGGTTCAAGAACAGTGTTTCCTTTAGGTATAATAACCTTTGCACCTCTTTGAATAATAGCGATAATAGCTTTAAATGGTATTTTTAAGTCCATTATTTTTTTTGGAGAAAAATCCCCCGCTAAGCTGGTTTCAATAATTCTGCCCTTACCGCTTTCAACGGTAGCGAGTATTTCCACACCCGTTTCAATTAAATCATTTTTAATTTCATTAATGGAAGCTTCCTTAGGCGAAAGAGCTACATCGATACCTACTTTTTCAAAAAGCGGTATATTGGTGGATTTAGAAACTCGAGTGATAACTCTTTTTGCACCGAGTTGTTTAACAAGTAGTGAGCAAAGCAAATTCTTTTCATCGTTGTTAGTAACACTTATAACAACGTCAGAATCGGCAATATCTTCGGATTGAAGTAAATCCAGATTAGTTCCATCACCGTACAAGACAAGAGTTTTCTTTAAAACTTCGGTTAAGTCTTCGCAGCGTTTGTAATCTTTTTCGATAATCTTTGTTTTTATCCCGACTTTTTCAAGGTATTGAGCGAGCATAAGTCCTACATTACCACCGCCAATAATAGCTGCGGTTTTAACTTTTGCATTATTTTCAAAAAGTTTGTTGGCAAGAATATCTAACGAGGTTGAAGAACCCATAAAAATAACTTTATCATTTAGTTCGAAAACAGTTTCGCCATCGGGTATTGATAGTATAGAATCTCTTGTAATACCGACGATTAATGTGTCATCAGGGAACTGATAATCTTTAATTTTAACACCCAAAAGCTCAGAATTTTCCTTAATCCGATATTCCAGAAGTCTTGCTTTACCGGATGCAAAGTTTTCGACATCTACAGCTTCCGGAACGGTAATGATCCTAAAAATTTCTTGAGTTAACAGTTCTTCCGGCCAAATGATGTAGTCAATCATTTTATATTTAGTATTTTTTAACAGAGTCATAGACTCAATATATTCGGGCTTGCTGACGAAGCAAACAGTTTTAGCCTGGCTCATCCTGCTAACGGTAAGGCAGGACACAATATTAGCTTCATCAAAACCAGTACAAGCAATAAACACATCGGCATCTTCAATGTTGGCTGCCTTCAAAACATTCATGTTTGAGCCGTTGCCTTCAACAAATCTGATATCAAGCCTGTTAAGAGCGACAGTTTTATTCTCTTCCTTATCAATAATCGTGATGTCATGATCTTCAAAAAACTCTGTAGCAATAAGGCATCCGATTTCGCTTGCACCAAAAACAACTATCTTCATAATTTTCTGTCCTACGTGTTTGTAATATTTATATTCTAAATAAAGATAATTTACAACAAGTTACATTTTTTTTATTTTTTTTGTTTTACAATATCAATTAATAAGACTATCAGAGGAGAATGTTGTGGATTTTACTACATTAACAATAGATTTTTTAAGGGCATTAAGCAATATATTCGGCAGTTATGGCATGGGAATAATAGCCCTGACGGTAATAATAAGGTTAGCAATGTGGCCGCTGAACGTTTCTCAGCAACGTTCGATGAAGACAATGCAATTGTTGCAGCCGAAAATGAAGGCGATTCAAGACCGTTATAAAAACGACCCGACAACGATGCAACGTAAGATGATGGAGTTTTATAAAGAACACAACTTTAATCCCATGGCCGGTTGTTTGCCGTTGTTAATACAAATGCCGATATTCATACTTTTATATTCATCGTTGATGAGTCCGCAATTTATTTCAATGGCAGGTCATTCCAATTTCTTGTTTATAGACAGATTGGACGCAACATTGAAAGGCAATGCAGGAGTGTCAAACGATGGTACATTTTCTGTAGCGGCGAATGATAAATTTACGGTTGGTAAAAAGATTAAATTTTTTGCCGGCGACGAAGAACTCGGTGACATAAAACTTAAAAGAAATGATGTCGATGTTATGGGTAAGATTGTACCCGGTGAGCCGATTGATTTGAGAATAAGCCGAGATAATATAAATGGTGATTACAGTAAAGTAAAAAGAATAACTTCGGTAAAAGCTGTTATAACTGATAACAATACACGTGAAGTTGAAAATGTCACTTTCAAATCTGACAGTGATGACATGTTGATAGCTCATGTGCCGACGATTGCGGCGAAGACGTCATTCCATTATGATGTTTTTTGGTTGATTGTAATATTTGGTGTTTCAATGTATTTGACACAAAAAATAATGATGGCAACCAATAAAACGACCCAATCAGATCCTGCACAAGAAGCAATGCAGAAAACTTTGGGTACAATGATGCCGGTGATGTTAACAGCGACATTCTTGTTCATTCCGATTCCTGCCGGAGTTCTATTGTATCTGATTGCAAGTAACGTAATACAAGTCGGACAAACGCTTATTATTAATAAACAAATAGATCTGGAAAATGAGAAGAAAAAAGCTTCCAAAATACAATCCGTTGATAATACAGAACTTGCAAATTCCAAGAAGGTTAAAGCGAAAGAAATAAAGACATCGGAGCCTGAAGAAAAAACGGTTGAATAAAATTTAACAATCCGTTTGAGTAAGTTGTAATTTAAATTATCGGTATTAAGTTAAATGAATGAAAAAGCACAGAAAGTATTAGAGCTGTTAATTGAAGGTAATAATAGGTTTGCGCAGGGCTGTCCTAAATCTCAGAATAGAGATGTTGAGTCATTGAAGAAACTTCAAAATTCACAGTCCCCGATGGCTTGTGTAGTGACATGTTCCGATTCAAGAGTTATTCCGGAGTTTGTATTTGATGTAGGTTTTGGTGAGTTATTCACAGTAAGAGGGGCTGGTGCTGTTATCGGACCAAATATATTAGAGAGTGTTGAGTATGCCGTAGATCATTTAAAGGTTCCTCTCATTATTGTAATGAGTCATGAATGTTGCGGCGTTATGAAAACTGCTGTCACAAAATATCCGGAAGAACCGCAGAAATTTAAAGTGCTAATAAAATCCGTGTATGAAATAATAGACAGGAATAACAAAACTTATGACGAGATAGCAGAGGACTATACGTTAGTAAAAAAAAGAAAGTTGCTGAAACGTTCGGAGATTTTGCGAAACGCTTATGCAGCGGGCGAGTTGGAAATTGTAAGAGCATATTTAAACTTTTCTACCGGCAGAGTAACTGTTATTGAATAATTTATGCAATTGTATTAGCTGTTAAGTCCGAAAATATGGGAATTACACAGTATTGTTTCAAATATTACAAATTTTAAACAAACATGAAAATATACTGTTGACGTAGGAATATGTTTAATATACATTAATTTATACCGAGCACACCCGTGTGCGTTTTTAGTGCAAAACAGGGCTAAAATACTAAAGCGGGCCGGAACAATCGAAGTATGTCCCAACGGATGTATTGCATTAGAACAAATAGAACGAATTATTTTAGAGTATGATTGAGATTCCGGAAAGTGTGTATGTAATAAAAAGTCTGGCATAACGAAGTAGATATTGCCATTGTAGAAGCAAAGGAAGACAAAAATGAGTAACGCTCAAGGTCAAAGACAAAGAATCAGGGTATGCTTGAAGGCATATGATCATAAACTCATTGATGTTTCAGCAGAGAAGATTGTAGAAACAGCAAAAAGAACTGACGCAAAGGTGGCTGGTCCCATTCCATTGCCGACGAAGAGAAGATTATATTGCGTATTAAGATCCCCTCACGTAGACAAAAAATCGAGAGAGCATTTTGAAATGCGCACTCACAAGAGAATCATAGACATCTATGATCCGACGCAGCAAACAACAGAAGAACTCAGCAGATTAGATTTGCCTGCAGGAGTGGATATAGAAGTAAAATTATAGGATGTGTGAACCGTTCGGGTCCTATTCGGTGAGACCGAAGAAATCACACGAGCACATACAATTGAATAGAGATTGAATGTGATCTACGAAGGTTCAAGAGAGAACCTTAGGGGTTGAAGACAACCCGAGAGTACAGAAGGTAGCGCTCACAAGGAGAAAGGCAAGAAATGACAACAAAGGAAAAAACTGCCAATATCAGATTGGGAGTAGTAGGAAAAAAACTCGGAATGACTCAGGTCTTTGATGAAAAAGGGCTTGCGATTCCTGTTACCGTTATCAAGGTTGATCCATTGACTGTTACACAAGTTAAGACAGTAGAATCAGACGGATACAATGCGATTCAAGTAGGGTTTGAACCGGCGAAGGAAAAACATCTTACAAAAGCGCAAATCGGTCATTTTAAAAAGAACGGACTTGATAACTTTAGACATTTACAGGAGTTCAGAATAGACAATTCCGCAGAATATAAAGTAGGCGACACGATTAACGTATCAATTTTATCTGAGATAGCAAAGGTTGACGTAACCGGACAATCTGTAGGTAAAGGATTCCAAGGTACAGTTAAGAGATGGAATTTTGGAAGAGGTCCGATGGGTCACGGTTCAAAAAACCATAGAGAACCGGGTTCAATCGGAGCAGGTACCACTCCTGGTCGTGTAATCAAGGGTAAACGTATGGCCGGAAACATGGGTAATGAAAGAGTGACAATAAAGAAATTATCCGTAGTTAAGGTTGATAGCGAGAACAATTTGCTTTTGGTTAAGGGTTCAGTCCCCGGTTCTGAAGGCAAAATGGTTACAATCGTTCCGTCCAGAACGAAATGGAATTAATCAAGAGAACTCATAGAAATATAACTGAGGTTAAAAAAAATGACAAAAGAAGTTTCAATATTAAATACAAAAGGCAGTACGGTCGGACAGATGTCTTTAGATGAAAAGGTATTTGGAGTTGAACCTAACCTGCATGTAATGCACTTGGCTCTCAGACGTCAATTAAACAACGGAAGAGCCGGTACGGCAAATACAAAAACGAGAGCTGAGGTATCAGGTGGCGGAAGAAAGCCTTGGAAGCAAAAAGGTACAGGCAGAGCCAGAGCCGGTTCAATCAGATCGCCATTGTTTGCCGGTGGTGGTGTAATATTTGGACCCAAAAACAGAGATTACAGTTTTTCAATTCCGCAAAAAGCAAGAAGATTAGCATTAAGATCCGCATTATCCGCAAGAATCGAAAACACTGTATTAGTGAAAGACTTTTCAGAGATTAACGAACCAAAAACAAAATTGATGGTTGAAACTCTGAAGGCGTTAAAAGTAGAAGGAAAGATATTGATAATAGCGGATGTTAAAGCAGCAGAAAATGCTTATCTTGAATTATCAGCAAGAAATTTACCGAATGTGAAGATTATTCTTCCTTCAAACTTGAATGTAAAAGACTTACTTGAAGCAGACAATGTGATAATAACAGAAGCTGCAATAAATGATATAACTGAGAGGTTATCGAAATAATGAGCAAGATGAAGAACAATACCGAAAGATTATACGACATTATCAAAAGACCTATAATCACGGAAAAATCAATGGAAGCAACGACATTGCAGCAATACACTTTTGAAGTATTAAAAGATGCGACGAAAGTAGAGATTGCACAGGCAGTAGAACTTGCATTTCCCGGACGTAAAGTCAAAAAAGTCAGAACGGTGTATATGCCGTCTCATACAAAGAGAGTCGGTTACACAATGGGCAGAACGCAATCGGGCAAGAAAGCCGTAGTAACGATTGAGGGTGATCCCATAGAAGAATTGATAGGAGCATAATACAATGGGTATTAAGACAATAAATCCTACTTCACCCGGACAAAGAGGAATGACGAAGATGGACTTTTCGGAAGTCACGACGAGTACTCCTCACAAACCGTTGTTGAAGTCAAAGAAAATAACAGCAGGAAGAAACAATACAGGAAGAATCACCTGTCGTCATAAAGGTGGCGGTGTAAAGCGTGCTTATCGTGTAATTGATTTCAAACGTGAGAAGTTTGGAGTACCTGCAACAGTTAAAACAATAGAGTACGATCCTAACAGAAATGTGAGAATTTCATTAGTATTTTACGCAGATGGCGAGAAGAGATACGTGCTGACCCCGCAAAACTTGAGCGTTGGTGATGTGATAGTATCTGGACCGGAAGCAGAGATAAAAGTAGGGAATGCACTTCCTTTGGAAGTAATTCCTTTGGGTACAATGGTACACAACGTAGAAATGATCCCCGGACGTGGAGCAAAGTTAGTCAGAACAGCAGGTGCCGGTGCACAGTTGATGGCTAAAGAAGGAAACTACGTAACGATCAAGTTGCCGAGTTCAGAAATGAGAATGATAAGAAAAGAGTGTTTGGCGACGATTGGTGTATTGGGCAATGCAGAATTTAAGAACATGAAGATAGGTAAAGCTGGCCGTACACGTTATATGGGAATCAGACCGACAGTAAGAGGTGTGACAATGAACCCGTGTGATCACCCACACGGTGGTGGTGAAGGAAAAACAGGTCCCGGCGGACATCCGAAGACACCTTGGGGTAAACCCGCACTCGGATTCAAAACTAGAAAAACTAATAAGCATTCTGATAAATACATAGTCAGAGGCAGAAAACGTAATAAGTAAGGAGATAATGAATGGCTCGTTCGCTAAAAAAAGGTCCATTTGTACAAGAATCACTTCAGAAGAAAATCACTAAGATGAACGAAGCTGGAGAGAAAAAAGTAATAAAAACTTGGTCAAGAGCATCAATGATTGTACCAGATATGCTGGGACACACAATTGCTGTTCACAATGGCAAAAGCCATGTTCCGGTTTATGTTACAGAACAAATGGTTGGTCATAAATTAGGTGAATTTGCACCTACAAGGTTATTTAGAGGCCATGCAGGCCAGGATAAAACGGCAAAAAGGAAGTAAATTATGCAAGAATCAATGGCAAAACAAACAGATATCAAGATGCCTGCACGTAAATTACGCCGAGTAATTAACGAAGTAAGAGGCAAATCTGTCACTGACGCAATAAAAATATTAAAATTTATGCCGTATTTCGCAGCAAGAGTAGTTGAGAAAAACTTGAAAGATGCAATTGCCAATGCAAATGAAAAATTTGGAGGCAAACCCGAATCTTTAAAAGTAGCAGAAATTTTTGCTGATGAAAGCGCAACATATAAGAGAGGTAAACCGAGAGCACAAGGCAGAATATACAGAAGACTCAAACGTACTTCTCATTTGACAGTAAAATTAGCAAGTAAAGAGAATTAGGAGGCTGACCTTGGGACAAAAGACACATCCAAAAGGATTCAGAGTAGGTATAATTCAACCTTGGGAAAGCACTTGGTTTGCTAAGAAGGATGATTATGCAGAATTTGTAGCAGAAGATGCTAAACTCAGAAAATATATAAAGAAAAGATTATATGCAGCTGGGATATCCAGAATAAACATAGCAAGAAAAGCTCAGAATGTTATTATAACGGTAGTTACAGCCAAACCCGGTATAGTAGTGGGCAGAGGCGGTCAAGGTATCGAAGAGCTTCGTGCTGATGTTGCAAAGTTAATCAAGAAGAATGTGACGATTGATGTAGTTGAAGTTGCAAGAATTGATGCAGATGCACAGCTAGTGTCAGAGTCAATTGCATTACAGTTGGAAAAACGTATTGCGTTCAGACGCGCAATGAAGCAAGCCGTTCAAAGGACAATGAGATCTGGCGTTCAAGGTATAAAAATCATGGTATCAGGACGTTTGGGCGGTGCAGAAATTGCTAGAAGTGAGTGGGTGAAGGAAGGACGTATACCGCTTCAGACACTTAGAGCAGACGTAGATTATGGATTTGCAGAAGCAGATACAATAATGGGTAAGATCGGTGTCAAGGTGTGGATATTCAAGGGTAATTTGATGCCCGGAGAAAAAGCAGATCAAAACATCAAGATGAAGAAAGTCACAGGCACTGAAGAGAAGCCAATAGGCGGAAGAAGAAGAAAAAGAGCCGCTGAAACAGAAGAATAAGTTAATATAAATAGAAAATAAATTAGGAGCGACATAAAAATGTTAATGCCCAAAAAAACAAAATATCGTAAGAAAATGAAAGGTAATCGTAAGGGTCATGAAACGCGTGGAACAAAACTAGAATTTGGTTCATTCGGATTAATAGCTCTGGAACCTGCATGGATTACATCAAGACAGATAGAAGCCGCAAGACGTGCGATGACTCGTAACATCAAAAGGGGCGGTAATGTTTGGATAAAAATATTCCCTGATAAGCCGATAACAGCAAAACCAGCTGAGACACGTATGGGTAAGGGAAAAGGAGCACCTGAATATTGGGTTGCTGTAGTAAAACCAAACAGAGTTCTTTTTGAGATGGAATTTCCGGTTAAAGAGGTCGCGATAAAAGCACTTCAATCTGCCGCACAGAAACTTCCGATTAAAGTAAAAATAATTGAAAAAGAAGCCCAGGCTGAGGCATAGTTGAAAGACTAGGTACTCATCCTCCCTCCTTGTGAGGTGTAAAGGAAAAAGGACGAATAAAATGAAGTTACAAGAAATAAGAGAAAAAACAATAGATGAGCTAAACGAGTTGATAAAAGATTCGAAAAAGCAGCTTTTGGATTTGAGAATGCAAAAAGCATTACAAAAACTTGAGAATACTGCTCAAATCGGTAAGTTAAGAACCGTTATAGCTCAAGCTAAGACAGTTATTAAAGAAAAGTCAGAGGTAAAGTAAGATGCCTAAGAAAGAAAAACAAGGCGTTGTAGTCAGTAACAAAATGGATAAAACAGCAGTAGTAAAAGTTGCTGAATATAACAAACACCCCAAATATCACAAAATCATAGAAACACACAAAAACTATAAAGCGCATGATGCTCAAAATGAGTGTGGAGAAGGTGATGTTGTAAGAATAGTTGAAACAAGACCGATGTCAGGAGACAAGCGTTGGTCTGTAGTAGAAATTGTAGAAAAAGCTAACTAGTTTTGACTATTTTGTATAAAGTTCATAATTAATGAATAAGGATAAATAGCAATGATACAACAGGAAACAAGATTAGTCGTAGCTGACAATACCGGAGCGAAGGAAATTCTTTGTATAAGGGTAATGGGCAGTTCAAACAAAAAATTTGCGCATGTTGGCGACGTAATTGTAGCAACAGTAAAAGATGCTACACCTAATATGGCTGTTAAGAAATCTGAAGTAGTAAAAGCTGTTGTTGTTAGAACAAAAGCGGACATAAAAAGAGCTGACGGCTCAGTAATCAGATTCGATGAAAATGCAGCAGTAATTATTAACAAAGACGGTAACCCTCGCGGTACTCGTGTATTTGGACCGGTAGCAAGAGAGTTAAGAGATAAGAACTTTATGAAGATTATCTCGTTGGCTCCGGAAGTTATCTAGTCCAAGGGAAACCAGGAGAATAACAAATGAGAATGAAGAAACAAACAGTGGAAAAACACGATTTGCACGTAAAAACCGGTGATAGAGTTATCATTACTGCAGGTAAGGATAAAGGTAAGATCGGTAACGTAAAATCCGTAATAGCATCAGAGAACAAAGTTGTAGTGGAAGGTGCTAATATGATAACGAAAGCAGTAAAGCCTAATCCGATGGCAGGAGTCCAAGGTGGATTGACAAAAATGGAAGCGGCTATGGATTCATCAAAGGTTATGCTATACTGTTCAAGTTGTGAGAAGGCTACGAGAGTAAAGCATGAAGTAGTCGATAACAAAAAAGTTCGAGTTTGCAAGAAGTGCGGCGAACAATTAGATGTATAGGTATGGGCAGCTTGTTTGAGAAAATGAAGCTGCATTCTACGAAAAGGAAAGAAAAATGACTTTAACTAAGAATTTAAAATCAAGATACGAAGAAGATGTAAAAGAAGCATTAAAATCCCAATTTGGTTATGATAATGTTCATCAAATCCCGAAATTGAATAAGATAGTAATCAACATGGGTGTTGGTGAAGCTTGTCACAATTCAAAGCTTGCGGAATCAATTGTAAATCAATTGACAAAGATCGCAGGTCAACGTGCAGTTATCACAAAAGCAAAGAAGTCGATTGCATCATTTAAGTTGAGAGAAGGAATGCCTGTTGGGGCAATGGTTACGCTCAGAGGCGAAAGAATGTATGATTTTCTTCAAAAACTTATTTGTGTAGTATTGCCAAGAATTCGTGACTTTAGAGGTGTAAGTGCAAAAAGTTTTGACGGTCGTGGCAATTATACACTGGGTTTAAAAGAACAAGCTTTGTTCCCTGAAATTGCATACGATGAAGTTGATGTTGTAAAGGGTATGAATATCTCCATTATAACAACAGCGAAAACAGATGAAGAGGCAAAAGCACTCTTGGCAGAGTTGGGTATGCCTTTCAAGAAAAAATCTAATAACTAATATCCGTAGTAACGGTATAAAAAAGGAGAAATAAAGTGGCTAAAAAGTCAATGATAGCTAAAGAACAAAGAAGAGAAAAACTGGTTGCGGCAGGAAAGATGTCAAAAGTCAAACTGCACAACAGGTGTTCAATATGCGGAAGACCGCACGGTTTTCACAGAGACTTCGGCCTTTGCAGAATCCATTTAAGAGAAATGGCTCACAAAGGTTTGTTGCCCGGTGTAGTTAAAGCAAGCTGGTAATCCGAAAACGAGGCTTTCTTTCAACTATACTGCCGGACGAGGTTCCAGTAAGTAGTTTAACGACAGTTTTGTCAGAAAGAAAAGGAAACATATATGTACACAGATCCTATAGCAGATATGCTAACGAGAATTAGAAATGCTAATATTGTATCTCACGCTGAAGTTGAGATGCCGAGTTCTAAGTTGAAACTTGAGTTAGCAAAAGTATTGAAAGAAGAAGGTTATATTGCTGACTATTACCAAAAAGAAGCCGGCAAGTTCAAGGTTCTAGTAATAGTTTTGAAATATGATGAAAGAAATAAACCTGTAATTTCGAACTTGAAGAGAATTTCAAAAACCGGTTTGAGAGTATATTGCAAGTCAAAGAATTTGCCTCAGGTATTTGGCGGATTAGGTATCGCAATAATTTCAACCAGCAAAGGTTTAATGACAGACAGAAAAGCAAGAAAAGAAAATATCGGCGGCGAGATAATTTGTTACGTTTGGTAGTATTCTTGGTTGCATAAGATAAATAACACAAATAACAATTGAAATTGGAGAAAAAAATAATGTCACGTATAGGTAAGAAGCCTGTTGAAATACCCGACGGCGTTGAAGTAAAAATCGAAGGACAGAAGTTAATAGCAAAAGGTCCTTTGGGTACTGAAGAAGTGGAAGTTCGTCCTGAGATTTCATTGAAATTGGACGGAAAGACAGTAATAGTTTCAATACACAATGATGACAGAAAGTCCAGAGCATTGTGGGGGTTGAGCAGAACTTTGGTTGATAATGCTGTACAGGGTGTAAAGACAGGATTTGTTAAGAAATTAGAAATACAAGGTGTTGGTTATCGTGCCAATATGGAGGGCAGCCTGCTCAATCTTCAGTTAGGTTATTCTCACCCAATAAAAATAGAACCTCCAAAGGGTATAAAGATCGAAGTTGAAGCTAACACAAAGATTACCGTATCAGGTTCTAATAAACAGTTGGTTGGTGATATTGCTTCTGAAATCAGAAGTAAGAGACCGCCAGAAGTTTACAAAGGAAAAGGAATCAGATACGAGGGTGAATATATCAGACGTAAAGCTGGTAAAACAGGTAAAAAATAGTTAGAAAGAAAGCCGGCATAAACCCTTTTAGAGTGATTGAATAAGATCAAGACTTGCAAAAAGAAGGTTTCGGTGAAAGGAAAGAAAATGATAAGTGTAAAGAACAGAAAAGAACAAGTAAGAAAAAGACATCAACGTGTAAGAATGAAAATCTCAGGTGATGCAAGTTGTCCGAGATTGGCGGTATACAGAAGTACTAAGCACATATATGCTCAAATGATAGATGATGTTAAGGGTGTAACATTGTGTTCAGCTTCTTCTGTGGATAAAGACTTGAAGGAAAAGTTGTCTCACGGTGGAAACATTGATGCGGCAAAGGTGGTTGGTGAAGCGATTGCCAAGAAAGCATTAAAGGCCGGTATCAATGAATGCGTTTTCGACAGAGGCGGCTTTTTGTATCATGGTAGAGTCTCTGCTCTCGCTGATGCTGCTCGCGAAGCAGGTTTGAATTTCTAGTTTTATAACTTTAATTATTATAAAAAGGCTTACTTCGGTAAGCCTTTTTTGTTACTTGTAGTTTGTGATAAAATATTTGTGTCTTTAAATATGATTTGGAGTTTAATAACGATGAAAAAAGTTAAGCTTGTTGCTATAGTTTGCGCTATTGTGATTATTGCATTATACGGAATGTTTTTATTTATTTTGCCAAATGTTGTAAATTTAAACAATTATAAAAGTGAGTTACAAAAATTGGTTAAAGATAGTGCAAACCTTAATCTCGCAGTGTCGGATCTAAAATTGACAACGACTCCGGCATTGCACGTCGGAATAAGAGTAACTGGGTTGAGCTTGACATATAACAACGGTGATGAGCTAGTTTCAGCTGATGAGGCACAAGGCGGTATTAAGTTATTTCCGTTAATATTTAAAACTGTTGAACTGTCAGATATTAAATTATCTAATCCGAGTTTCAGTGTTCGGATGTTAAAGGGCAATAAACTTGATCTGGTCAGCTATATTGAAGGTTTTTCAAGTGACAGTACAGAAGCTAAAAATTCCCCTGAATTGCCTTTTAAGTTTTCAAAAAAACTTCCGAAAGTTGTGGTATCAGGGTATAAGCTCTCTGCTGCGGATGTTGATTTTCAAAATGAAATTATCGTTCAGGGTGAAGAGTTGTTGATTGATAAAACGGTTTTGGATGAAAAATTTCATGTGGATACTAATGGTAAAGTTTTAGTTAATAACGAGGAAAATATAGTTTATGATTTAGATATTGAGAGTTTTTTGCCTGAAGTAACGGAGAAAAAGACCCCTGAGGTTAAGTCTGATATTCCAAATATCAATTTTATAAATGAATTTGTAAAATTAAACTTGAAGGCACTGGTGGATGCACAATTAAAGATTAAATCAAACAAAGACGGACTGGTTGTTGATGGATATGCAAATGTTGACAAAATGAGTTTGCGATTTGATGCTCACACGCTGCCTGAAAGTTTCATTCATTCCGTGTTTTCAGGCAAGGAAATAAAACTTGTTTCTGACTTATACATCAGTGATATTGAAAAGGCACAGGTTGAGGCTGATATAATTAATTCTAAAAAGTTTTTGTTGGATTTAAATGTAAAAACAGACAAGCTTAGTTTTATAAGTTTGCAGAAATTTTTGGCGGGTGTGTTTAACTCATTTAACATAAGGAATGATTTTAATCAGTTTTTGGTTTCAGGATACATGCAAGGAGATTTTAAGTTGCATACTGATTTAAAGAAATTTGAATCAGACGGCTATTTCAAGGTGAATAACGGGTCAGTGCAGCATAAGTCCTTGCCGATAAAAATAAATTCTATACTGGCGGATGTGGATTTTTCAAAGAATAATGTGACGATAAAAGAAGCCGGTGCTAATGTTAATGGCGCAAAGCTAACTGCATCCGGAAAAATTGATTCAAAATCAGTTGCCGATATACTGATTGTATCTGATTCATTGCCATTGGAGAGTATATATGCAGTTGTTGCCCCTGCAGGATTGAAACAAAGTTATGATTTACAAAACGGCAATCTTACATTGAATGCGCAAATAAAGGGTAAGTTATCGGAGATTGCACCGAAACTTTCGATCAATTTGACAAATCTTAAGGTGAAAGATAAGGTAAATGGCATTATTCTGTCTAACAGGCAATCAATCTTGAATCTGGTAGCAAAGGAAAATTCGTTTGATGGTGATTTAAACATTACCTCGGCAGCTGTTCAGCTGTCTGAGCCTTTGTTCAATCTGAATGTTCCTTCGGCACAGGTTAAAATTACTCCTGAAAATATTGACATAGTTCCATTTAGTTTAATGATTGAAAATTCTCCTTTAAAAATCACAGGCGGTGTGAAAGATTATATGAAATCACCCAAGATTAACATTCTTGCGGATGGTTCGCTAAATTCTTCTGATTTATTGAAATTGATTCCTCAGGAGTCAAAAAGTTTTGTTAGTTCAAAGGGTAAACTCCCCGTAAAAATTGAGGTTACAGGTGATGATAAGTCCATTATCGTGAACGCTCAGGTAAAATCTGACGATGCAAACCATTTTTCGCCGGTTGTTATAAAAAAGCTTGTGAATAAGTCTGGCTTGTTAAATCTATCACTCAATATGAAGGGTAATCAGCTGGTAATAGAAGATGCCGGTTTGTATATAATGTCACGGGATTTTACAAGTGATATGAAGAAAAATTTGAATAATGCTCAGAAGCTTGCGGAGGTATATGGAGAAATTAGTGATCTTAGTTCGGGTAAAATCAAAAAACTAGAGGTACTGATTTCAGAACCGTTGGTGCTAGGTTTGCCTACGATGCCAAAAACGACATTGAAAGCTCGTGGTCGAATAAATGCTTACGGAAATATGGTGTCACCTAAGTTGAACGGCTTTTTTGAAGTAAAAGATGCTGATATAGCCGAGTTCCTGACCAAAGTTGATCTGATTAATGTTAATTTGGACGATGAAATAATTAATGCTGATATTCAAAACTTGAATATAAACGGCAGCTCTATAAATATAAAGGCAGATGCTCCATCAAAATTTAACAAAATTTTTGTGATTAATACGGTCGAGTTGACTTCACCGATGATAGACGCAGATAAGGTTGTGGCAGCGTTTTGCACAAATTCTGCCGCAGCAGCATCTCCTGGCGCAACGAGCGGCAACGGCAACTTATTGTTCCCTGTAAAAATACTCAAGGGACATGGTGTGATAGACAAATTGAAGTCCGGAAATATAGAGGCTCAAAGCTTGTCAGGAAACTTTGTTATGAGTAATGATAATGTCCAAATTTCTGACATAAAAGCGACTGCATTTGACGGTACGTTTCAAGGTAAGGTAAGCTACAATCTTGCTACTACCAAAGTTGTTGCAGACGTAAGCGGAAGCTCAATGGATGCAAATAAAGCCGTTACAGCTGTGGCGGCGTTGAAAGATCAAGTTATGGGCAGTTTGGACTTTAACGCTGATATTAATCTTAGCGGGGTTGAGTATTCGCAGCAAATGAAAACATTGAAAGGTAATGCCGAGTTTACCGTAAAAGACGGTCAGCTGGGTAGTTTGGGTAAGTTGGAAACATTCTTGCAAGCAGATAACTTGCTCTCCCAGTCTTTTGTTAAATCCGAAATCGGGACTTTGATATCTTCAATTGCACCGTACAATACAGGTAAGTTTTCATATCTGAAAGGAAAGATGACATTTGGAAACGGTATAGCAAATATTTCATCAATAACATCTTCCGGTCCTCATATGTCATTGTCGTTAAGCGGCCCGTATAATTTGGTTAATAATAATGCACAACTTCAAATATTAGGCTCATTATCGATGGATGTTTGTAATGCGTTGGGGCCGATTACAAATTTATCAATTGATAAAATTGCAGCATATATCCCTAAATTCGGTTCGGCAATATCTACTATGATGGGTAATTATAATTTAAAGGCTAACGAGAAATTACTTGCATCGATTCCGGAACTCACTCCGAAACAAGATACGACTAAATCGTTTAAGGTTGTACTAAACGGTAACATGATGAATCCTGCCGCAGCGGTAAAATCTTTTCAGTGGTTGAATAATTCCGTCGAAATGGAATCATCGCAAAAATCGATTTTTGATTTGTTGAAGCCTTCTACAACGACAAATTCAACCCAATCTTCCGAGCCATCTGAACAATCTCAATCAACCGTTTCAAAAGATGCGTTGAAAGAGGGTTTGAAAAACCAGATAGAAGCAAATCCGCAAGTGCAAAAAATAAAAGAAAATGAAGCAGTAAAAACATTCGGTGCTATTTTTAATCTCTATAAAGATAAAATTAATACACCTAATAAGTAAAATTATTAAGAAATGCAAACCTGTAAATCCTTGCAGGCGGCGCAAATGAGATAATTGTATATACTCATATATATAAAAATGTCAATAAATATATATACTTTGTTTTTATTTATATGTAGAGAAAAAAAGAGAGTATATACAATGGCAAATCCGTTTGAAGTAAAATTAAGTGAAACTCAAAGAGTCCAAGGCAAGACTGCGGCAGGAAGCGCCAAACCTGCAACCAGTCAATCAGAAAAAGAAAAAGAAGTTCTTTCAAAAACAGATGTATATACATATGCCGGTCAAAATAATCAAAATTGGGGCAACTTCGATGGATTTGAAAAGTCTACAACCGTTATGACAAACAGAGCATCAGTGTCATACGCTATTCAAACACCGGAAGAAGAGAAAAAGGCAACAGAAGAAAAAGAAGCTCAAGCAGCTGAACAAGAAGAAGGTAAAGAAAAAGGTGAAGAAGCTTCTGCGGCAGGTGAATCAGCAGATTCAAAAATACAAGACAGCAAAAAGAGTGCAAAAGAAGCTACTACAGAACAAAAAAATTCACAACAAGCAGGTCAACAAGCGAATAAAATAAAAGTTGAAAATAATGCTCAAGCGGACACAACATCAGTATCGCCGGATGCATCAGTAGCAGGTGGCAGCGCAACTTCATCTGCCGCAGCAACTCAATCAGCTACAGTTCAAGGCAATACTGCACAAACTATTAATACCAATGTATCAGAAGCTCAAATTCCAAATTTATCACAAGGTCAAGAATCAAACAGTTCAGAGCTTGGTAATCTTGCAACTCAAGAATCTAACCTTATAGCAAAAGATTCGCAAGCAAGAAACTCAGCAAACAATGAAATAGCCAATCAATCTGCAATGATGTCCGGTATTACAGAAACAGCCGATACAATAAATACAGCATTGTCAGAATCCGCATCAGCACAAGCAGAAATGCAGTCAATGGCAGCGAATATTGCCTCATCACAAGCAGAAATGAATTCATTGGTCAGTGAAATGTCATCAATCCAAAGTCTGCAAGTAGAAGCAGGAACTGCATCCGGTATGGCAAATGCCTTTAATGCTTCAGCAGCACAGGATTCTCAAAAAGCAAAAGATTACACAAAACAAGCTGCAAAAGATTCTGCCTCAGCAGCCACATCAGCAGCCGGAGCAACTGCTGCTTTTGGACTCGGTACAACATCAAAGCTCTCCGGTGATGCAGCAGCAGCAACCTTGTTCGGTATGCCAATAGCAATTCCGGCCTGGGCAACTGCCGTAACCAAATATGTTGGAGCCGCCGGCATGTCTGCAAAGGCAGTTCAATCTTCAGCGTCAGCAGCTAAAGGCTTCAAAAATGCAACAAAAATGAATAAATCTGCTTCCACAAAAAAATCAGAAGCGGCACAACAAGCAAGCATTGCTCAACAAAAGACAAGCGAATATAACAGTTTGAAAAATGCTCACAACAATAGCATGCTCAATTTGAATAACAACATTCAAACATCGAATGCAACAATGACTCAAAAGTCTCAAACTGTTAATCAGGCTAATGCTGCTATTTCTACCGCATCTGCTCAACAAAACTTGTTCATTACAGGATTAAATAATTCAAATACAAAAGCTAATGCATATATTTCAGAATCCCAAGATGCAAATAAACAGTTAACAACTGTTCAAAATAGAGCATACCAAGTTGCCGGTCAATCAGGTGCATCAAATAATAACAATACACCAACAAAATTAAATACACCGATGGTAAATGTTTCCGCTAATTCACAATCAGCAAATGCTAATTTCTTTACCGGTTCGTCTGCATCGTTTACTTCTTCACTTGGTGGAGCTTCTTCAATGAAAAATCAAGCTGCATCAGCTAAAGATAATAAACAAGAAAATAAAACTGAAAAAACTTCTGAAAATAAGCAAACTGAACAGCAAATAAAACAAAACCAATCTACTCAAACTAACGCCTCTATGCAGTCACAAAATTCTACGAATCCGTTTCAAATTCAAAATTTACAAATGACTAAAATAGCTTAACGTATATGAGTATTAATAGAATTTTATAAGATAATGGCTCTAATGTGAGTCTAAGTGTACAACAACTACACTTATTTGCAATTTTTAGAATACGGATTTACATATTTGAGTAAAATAAATAATTTAAAAGTACTTGCAAAAAATTACAGGTATGATATATTAAGAAATGTGAACGGCGTAAGGTTGAATAAATAAAGAAAAAGCCGAGACAGCATCTGAAATATAAATATTTACTGTTTAAGAAAGAGAAGAAAAGGCTGTATAAGAGAGATTTTATACAGAGCTATGTTTTCTTTACTTAATGAATATTAAGGTTACTCTGTGAGGTAATCGATATTTCCTGACGCATAATAGACGAAAAGGAACAAAATGAAAACAACTACACTAGTAATAACATCTTTGATGTTATGTTTTTCTGCCTCTGCGGTTTTTGCATCAGAAGTTGCGCAATCGGTAAGTACGGAATTTGCGCCGGTAGAGATAGGTAATGGTTTTGCCAGACCTGTTGTGTATGAAAAGTCGACAAAAAACGAAACAGAGCAGGTTATGTTTTATATTCCTGTATATACCATGACCGTCAAAAAGAGTACGGAGCCTGCTATAATACCGGTAAAATCGAATGCGACAGGCGCCGGTGTGATGATGCCGCTTTATAATAACATTGATGTTAAACGTTCCAAGACTTATGCCCCTTCAAATTCTACAAGTAATTCCGGTAATTATCCGTCAAATTCCGGAAGTTCAAATGGTGGAAATAATTCCTCCGGTCATATACCTGACATTGATGGAAGTTTGCCTGATGTGTCGGTACCGGATGTCGGCTTGAATCCGCCTAATTCTGTGGGTACTGACAATAACATTAGTTCCGACAAACCGGTCTCTAAAAACAATGATGTGAAGGTTGTGGCTGCTGCGCCAATTCTTGCCGGTGGTTTGGGGGCTGCAACTTTTAAAAAAGGTACGACTATAAAAGTTGTATCTTGCGATGATTTGAGTTCTGAAGACAGACTCAATAAGCGTATCTCTTTTTTGACAACGGAACCGGTCATTACTACATATTCTACAATCCCTATCGGAACAAGAATTGACGCTCATATTGTCAAAAATAAAGAACCCGGTATACTGGGTAACGGTGCCCTTATTTCTCTTAAGTCCGATAATTTGATCATTAATGATGCTAAATCGGAAATTGATGGTGTGGTTGTTAAAACTAAAGAAAAAAATATTTTTTTTAATAACATAAAAGGTGAGCGTACGTATTTAAGAAATATTGTTGCTCATTCAAAGAATGGCAAAGAATACTACAAAAAAATGGCATCAAAAAGTCAGGAATTCCTCTCATCACCTAAAACAATTCTGTTTGCCCCGTTTCCTGTTATTGCCGGTGCAGCAGGCATGATTGGAGAGACGATAGCTTCACCCGTGAGTGCATTGAAAGATAAGGGTGAGGATATTTATATTTCAGAAGGCAGCAGTTATGAATTTAAGTTAAAGTCTGACTATTCAAGAGAATTGCGCAGTGAAAAATTGAGTGTAAAATGACATTGTTGTCCTGTTGATATGTTATAATCTTTTTAAAACAGGAGGCATTATGAAAGTTTTGATACTTGCAGGTGGATTGGGGACAAGGCTCTCTGAAGAAACTGATTTGAAGCCTAAACCTATGGTTGAAATAGGTGGAAAGCCCATTCTATGGCATATAATGAAAATTTATTCATATTATGGATTCAACGATTTTGTTGTGCTTACCGGCTATAAGTCTCATGTTATCAAAGAGTATTTTATAAATTATTATAACCGCTATTCTGATATAACTGTTGATATGGCAAATAATACGGTCGAGGTTCACAAAACCAGAAACGAACCCTGGAAGGTGACAATGTTGTATACCGGAAAAAATGCAATGACCGGTGCTAGAATAAAAAAAGCGGCTAACTATGTCGGAAGAGAACCTTTTATGCTGACATATGGCGATGGGGTTGCAGATATAAATATAAAAAATTTAGTTAAGTATCATAATGAGAGGGGTAAAATAGTCACCTTGACAGCAGTTCAACCTTCCGGACGATTTGGAGCTTTGGATTTAAACAAAGACAATGATGTTATGCTCTTTAATGAAAAACCACAGGGTGATGGTGCATGGATAAATGGTGGCTTTTTTGTTTGTGAACCGGAATTATTTGATTATATACCTGACGGGGATGATGTTGTATTTGAAAAAGGTCCGTTAGAAAATCTTGCTTGTTCAAATCAGTTATGTGCATATAAGCATAATGGGTATTGGAAGGCGATGGACACATTGAGGGATAAAATTGAGCTCACTCAAAAGTGGGAATCAGGTTGTGCGCCTTGGGCAAAGTGGTTGGGAGAATAAAGTGTTTCAATTATACAAAGACAAAAGGGTTTTGATTACCGGACATACCGGTTTTAAGGGCGGATGGTTAAGTTTGTGGTTGAAAACGCTCGGTGCTGATGTTTTGGGATATTCTCTACCTGTTGATACGGAACCTTCATTGTATAACGTGCTCGGATTAAGCTCACAAGTAGATGGAGTTTTGGGTAATATTCTTGATAGAAATTTGTTGGAAAAAACATTTGAAAAATTCAGACCTGAGATTGTATTTCATCTTGCAGCACAGCCACTTGTAAGGCTTTCATATTCAGAGCCGGTATTAACCTATGAAACCAATGTTATCGGTACTTTGAATGTTCTAGAGGCAGCACGTAAATGCAAGAGTGTGAGGGTGTTTGTTAATGTCACAACTGATAAGTGTTATGAAAACAGAGAGGTTAATAGGGGATATAAAGAAGATGAGCCGATGGGTGGGTATGACATGTATTCATCATCCAAGGGTTGTGTTGAAATAATGACATCGTCTTACCGCCGCTCATTTTTGGGTAATGGTGAATTTTTTCTTGCAACGGCAAGAGCCGGTAATGTTATTGGTGGCGGCGATTGGGCTCAAGATCGTCTGCTCCCTGATTGCGCAAGATGTATCAGTCAGGGTCGAAAAATTGAAATAAGGAATCCTCAATCTGTAAGACCCTGGCAGCACGTTTTGGAGCCGTTGTCAGGATATTTAACTCTTGGTGAAAAATTGTATTTATGTGGACAGGATTTTGCTCAGGGATTCAATTTTGGACCTATGGAGGGAAGTATTGTTTCTGTTGGTGAAGTTGTCAACATGGTTGTTTCTCGATGGGGCGAGGGTGAAATTGTTCTGCGCAAGAAAGATGAGCTCCATGAAGCAAACTTGTTGATTTTGAACATTGAAAAGGCTAAAAATGTTTTGAATTGGACTCCGACATATAATGTTCAAGAGGCAATTGCTAAAACTGTGGATTGGTATAAGAGATTTTATTCAAAAGAAGATATGCTTGATTTTACACTTCAACAAATAGCGGAATATGAGGAGAAAATGAATGGAAAAACTGCTTCGGGAGTTTGTTAAGTTTGCGGCAAAAATATATTACTGTTGTGTGCACGGTCAAAAGAAGGAGTATAAGTATATTCCTCCATCCGGTAAGTTGCTTGATTTTAATGAATTGAGCGCAATGATTGATGCATCACTGGACATGTGGCTTACGGCAGGTCGTTTTAATGATGAGTTTGAAAAGAAATTTGCAAAATTTTTAGGTGTAAAATATGCTTTATCGACCAATTCCGGCTCGAGTGCAAATTTACTTGCATTGTCTGCATTAACTTCTCATAAGTTGGGTGAGCGCAGGTTGAAAAAGGGTGATGAAGTTATTACTGTCGCTGCGGGGTTTCCTACTACTGTGAATCCGATTATGCAGTATGGGCTTATTCCTGTATTTGTTGATTGTGAGATTGGAACGTACAATATTGATGTTTCTCAAATAGAATCTTCTATAACCGACAGAACCCGCGCAATCTTTGTTGCTCACACGTTAGGTAACATGTTCGATATGGATGAAATTTTGAAGATATGTGATAGGCATAATCTCTGGTTAATAGAGGATAGTTGTGATGCTTTGGGGGCGGAGTACAACAATAAAAAAGCAGGAACTATCGGTCATATTGGTACATATAGTTTTTATCCGGCTCATCATATAACAATGGGTGAAGGCGGTGCTGTTGTTACTAATGATAAGGATTTGTACAGGATAATAATGTCTTATAGAGATTGGGGCAGAGATTGCTGGTGCAAACCGGGTAAAGATGATACTTGTAAAAAAAGATTCAAGATGCAGCATGGAAATTTGCCCTTTGGATATGATCACAAGTATACGTATTCACATGCCGGTTTTAATTTGAAAATTACTGATTGGCAGGCTGCAGTTGGTGTTTCACAATTAAAAAAGCTGCCTGATTTTTTGAAAATAAGGACACACAATGCACAGTATTTAATGAAGAAATTATCTGATTTGCAGGATTTTTTGATTTTGCCGACGGTGCATCCTTCTGTAACACCATCTTGGTTTGGATTTTTAATTTCAGTGAAGCCTGAATCTAATTTTACAAAACAGGAGCTTGTTGAGTATTTAGAGAAAAACGGAGTGGGTACAAGGCAGTTGTTTGCGGGTAATATATTGCGTCAACCGATGTTTGTGTCAAACGACTTTGAGCTGAGGATTAAGGATTCCGGTATAATAAATTCTTCGGAATTAAACGATGAGCATTATAGATTGTTGCCCAATACCGACTTTATAATGAATAACACGTTTTGGGTCGGTACGTTTCCGGCATTGAGTGATGTTGAATTGAACAAAATATCAGATTTGATACATAAGTTTATTGAAATGAAAAAGTAGTAAAAGGTAATGAAAAAGAAGATTTTATTAACCGGTGCGAGTGGTTTTATCGGCAAGAATATAAAACAGAGTTACTTGTCTGAGATTTATGAATTCTATACTCCTTCTCATCTGGAGTTGGACTTGACCGATAGAGCTGCTGTCGGTGTGTATCTGAAAAATAGTGATTTTGATCTTGTGATTCATGCTGCGGCTAAGGCAGGTCATAGAAATTCAAAGGATTGTTCGGCTCTTTTATATAACAATATGCTTATGTTTGAAAACTTGGCGTTTTATTCTGACAGGTATCAGAAATTTATAAATATAGGCTCCGGTGCAATTTATGATACTTCTTCGGATATTGTTCGCGCAAAAGAGGTTGAACAGTATTTGAATATTCCTTCTGATGAGTTGGGATTTTGTAAGTATTTGCAGATGAAAAGGATTGATGGGTTAGCTAATTTTGTCAATCTTAACTTATTCGGTGTGTATGGTCCTTATGAAGATTGGCAGATCCGGTTTATATCTAACGCAATTTGTAAGTCATTGATGAAGATGCCTATTACCTTACGTCAAAACAGGCGATTCAGTTATCTGTACATAGATGATTTAATGCCGATTTTAGAATATTTTATAGAAAATGAATTGAAATACAATTCGTATAATATTGTGCCGGATAAGAGTGTAGAGCTTCTTGAGTTGGCAAGGATTGTGCAGATGAAGTGTGAAAATAATAATCAAATTTTAGTCGCTCAATCAGGATTGGGGCGAGAATATACCGGTGATAATGCTCGTTTAAAGGATGAGGTTTTGGTTAATTTTACTGATATTGAAGTTGCTGTTGAAAAGTTGATAAAATACTACAATGCAAATCTTAACCTTATTGATAAAGAGTTACTTTTGTATGATAAATAAGTTGAGAGGTGTGAGAACTAATGAATCAACTGGAAAAAAAGATGGTTAATACCTTGATTGATTTGAAAGAAAATCATCATATATCAGGTGTGAAGGCAGAATTTGAAGCTGAAGGAACGAGAATCGAAGAGGCGTTAAGGTTAAAAGAGATAGTTACACGGGCAGGGTTAGAGTTGACGATAAAAATTGGCGGTTGTGAAGCTATCAAGGATATGTTTGAGGCAAGAACAATCGGGGTTAATACCGTTGTGGCACCAATGATTGAAACTGAGTATGCAATGAAAAAATATGTTGGGGCTTTGCAGTTTGTTTTTCCTCAAGAAGAAAGGCAAGATATAAAATTTTTGATTAATATAGAGACGGTAACCGGTTTTCAAAATTTGGATAAAATTTTAAATTCTCCATCTTTTCAACATATAGACGGTGTGGTGCTTGGCAGAGTTGATATGTGCGGTTCTTTAGGATTGTCAAGAGATGATATTAATACTGAAAAGATTTTTGAGATTGCTGACAGTATTTCAAGCAAAGTTCAACGGCTGGATAAAGATATGGTAATCGGCGGAGGTGTGTCTGCTGATTCTATACCGTTTTTTAACAGGCTTAAGAAGAATGCGCTTACAAGATTTGAGACGCGAAAGATTATATTCGATGCACAAAAAGCACTTCTCGATCCTAATGCTGACAAAGGTATCTTAAAGGCTGTGGGGTTCGAGTTAATGTGGCTTAGAAATAAGAGAGAATTTTATAAAATGATCTTTGAAGAGGATTCTCAAAGGCTTAATTTACTTGAAGAAAGATATAAAAAACTTATAGAGGCAGCCGGTGGATCTTATGCTTAATTATATTTTTGATTTGGACGGTACTATAATAAATTCTTCAAATGAGGTTTTGGTATGTTTTAAAAAAGCATTTGCGCGTGCAAAATATCCTCTGGATGAAAGGTTATTGACGTCTGATGTTATCGGGCCTCCATTGAAAGAGATCATCAAACTTCTTGCCCCGAAATTGGATGATGATGAGATTATAAACTCTATTATGGAGCATTTTAGAGCAATCTATGATTATGATGAAGAAGATATAAGCTTTTTGTATGAGGGAGTTTATGATTTTCTTTTGAAATTGCATAAGGATAAGAAAAATCTTTTTATTGCTACGTTTAAACCTCACATACCGACGATGCGAATTGTAAAACAATTTAAATTGGATATGTTTAGAGATGTTTATACTATTGATAAAATGGGTTATCATCAAACGAAAGATGAGATGATTTTGGACATTTTATCAAAATATAACCTGAAAAAAGAGGAAACCGTTATGATTGGTGATGCTGCAAGTGATGTTATTGCGGCGAAAAAAGCCGGTGTTAAGTCGATTGGAGTTTTATGGGGGTATGGTTCGGACAAGTCCGAATTAATATCTCATTCTGATTTAGTTGTTAAAAATGTGAAGGAGCTCGAGTGTTTAAGCTTTCAGACTATATAGCGAAAAGATTGAAAGAAGTTTATGGAGTAGAGCATTTTTTCATGGTTTCAGGCGGTGGGGCTATGCATTTAAATGATAGTTTGGGTCGATACATTTCGTATACGGCTAATCACCATGAACAAGCCTGTGCAATTGCTGCAGAAGGGTATTCAAGAATTAGCGGAAAGTTGGGAGTCGTAAATGTTACGACCGGTCCTGGCGGATTGAATTGTTTGAACGGAGTTATGGGTCAGTGGACGGATTCTGTCCCTGTCTTGTATATATCCGGTCAGGTAAAATGTGCAACACTTATGGCTTCTTATCCTGAATTACCGCTGAGACAGTTAGGTGATCAGGAAGTCGATATTGTTAGTATTGTAAAACCTATTACTAAATATGCAGTCTGTGTTACAAAACCTGAAGAAATAAAATACCATCTGGATAGAGCAATATATGAGGCAATGAACGGACGAAAGGGGCCGGTTTGGCTTGATATACCTATCGATGTTCAGTCGGCTTTGATTGATGAGGACAATCTGGTTAGTTTTCAATCTATGGAAAAACTTCCTTCTTGTGATGTTAGAATCCTTGCAAAAAGTGCTGCACAAAAGTTTGCACAAGCAAAACGACCATTGATTGTTGCTGGTCACGGCTTGCGATTGTCCGGCATGGCAGAAGTGTTTAACAGTTTTATTGAAAAGACTATGGTTCCTGTTGTAACCACATTTAACGGTATGGATTTATTGGAATCTGATAACAAAAATTTTGCCGGTCGCATTGGCACGGTGGGGCAGCGAGCCGGTAATTTTACCATTCAGAATGCCGATTGCATATTATTTTTGGGTACAAGAAACAATATAAGACAGATTAGCTATAATTGGAAAACTTTTGCTAAAAATGCCTATAAGATAGTTGTTGATATAGATGAAGCCGAGTTGAATAAGCCCACTTTGGTTCCGGATTTTAAAGTTAATTGTGATTTAGGCGAATTTTTACCAGAGTTTATCCGCCTGTACAAGCCGTTGGATGATTTGTCAGATTGGTTGGGATTTTGCAAAGAGCTGGTTACAAAGTATTCTTTTGAAAGAACTTTGGAGTATCAACAAAAATCAGATAATATAAATGTTTACAACTTTATTCGTAAATTAACAGAAGCCCTATCTACTGACGATGTGTTGGTTGCTGCCAATGGCTCTGCTTGTGTTTGTCTTCATCAGTGTGGGGTCGTGAGAGGTGGACAGAGGATAATTTGGAATTCCGGTGATGCTTCTATGGGGTATGAGTTGCCTGCTGCTGTTGGTGCTGCTTATGCTGGAAAAAATATTGTTTGTCTTGCCGGAGATGGGTCTATTATGATGAATATTCAGGAGTTGCAAACAATTGTTCATAATCATTTGCCGGTTAAAATTTTTGTCATAAATAATTCCGGTTATTCTTCAATTCGTCAAACTCAGAAAAACTTTTTTAATTCGCATTTGACAGGAGCTTCAGCAGAAAGTGGGGTGAGTATGCCGGATTTTTGCAAGGTCGCTGAAAGCTTCGGTATAAAATCTATTAAAATCCAGAATCCGGAGTTAATGGATTCTCAAATTAAATCTGTTTTGAATTTAGATGGTACGGTTTTGTGTGAGGTTATTACGGAAAAGGATTATGCGTTTTCTCCGAAGCTCTCTGCTAAGAAGTTGGATGACGGCACAATAGTTTCTCCGTCGATTGAAGATATGTCTCCGTTTTTAGACAGAAATGAGTTTGAATCAAATTTGATTTGAATGGTTGTATAATTTTTAAGAAGATGTTTGTAGATATGACATTTGTTTATCAATAGGAAAGAAGAAAATATGAATTGTTCTAAAAAAATGATAATTACAGGTGCAAACGGGCTTATAGGCAGACAGACCATAGAGCCTTTGAAGGCTGCGGGGTTTGATGTTTATGCGTTGACGATTGATGAATATAATCCCGATGTCGGTGTCAATTGGATCAGGTGTAATATTTTTGACGAGACGGCTGTGCAATCTGTCTTTGAATCTGTGAAACCTCAATATTTATTAAATTTGGCGTGGTGTACTACAAATGATTATTTGACTTCAAATCTTAATTTTGACTTTTTGACTTCCGGTATGAAAATGCTTAAATATTTTCAAGAAAATGGCGGCAAACGGGTTGTGTTTGCCGGAACTTGTTTTGAATATGAATTTAAGGATGAACCGCTGAAAGAATATGATGCTATAAATCCTCAGACCGTTTATGCTAAGTGTAAAAATTATTTGAGAGAGTTGGCGCAGTTATTTTGTGAACAAAACGGTATTGAGTTTGCTTATGGTCGGATTTTTTATGTTTTTGGTGCAAACGAACATCCTAAAAGATTGACCGCAGTTATTGTTAATAATTTAAAAAATGATATTGAGGTTGTTATAAATAATGGTGATTTAATTAAGGATTATATGTATACAAAAGATATTGCCGGTGGGTTTGTGAAATTGCTTGATTCGCAAGTCTGTGGAATTGTTAATATATGTACGGGTAAGGGAATAACTCTTCGTGAATATGCGAATTTGTATGCACAAAAATTGGGTAAAGAGAAATATTTGAAGATAAAAAAAGAAGATACAAACCAGCCGCCAATCATTGTTGGCGATAATCATCGCTTGACTAATGAGGTAGGATACAAAATTAAATATTCTACACAGGATGCTGTATCTGAGATTTTAAAACTATCGTCCTATTAAAACGGCATAAAATATACGATTGTTCGAATATTCATAATAAAGATTGCAAAACTTCATCACTAAACTTTACTATTTTAGTGAAGTATTGGTTTATTGTGGTATTTGGGTAGGTTTTGAATATCAATCTTTTTATCGTATTTTTTTAGATCCTTAATTTCGACAGTTTTATATAATTCTGTATCTTTCAGATTAAGTTGTTCATTGGAATTGATTTGCAACTGTTTATGACGAAGCTGTGAGAAACATTCACTCTGCTTCTTTTTAGGCAATTTCTTGCATTGATTAATACTCTTATCAAAGTCATTTTTTCTGTCTATCCAATACTGCTTTTCCATGTTTTCATGAACTAAAGACCTTTTTGCTTGCTTTGTATAAAAATCAGCAAAAATGCTGCAATCATCTGCAAATAACAGTGAAAAATCACGAATTTTTTTAATTTTTTCATTGTCAGAGCGGCAGCCTGGAAATTGTTTCGCTTTTAATTCACCTTCCTTTTGTGAGAGAATTTGAATTTCTTCATCTGTTTTTAGTTTTGGATTTAAAAATTGTTTTGGACAAAATTCCGTCCACTTGGGCGCAATATCAGAATATGCGAAACTGCCTGCATATAAAATACATAATCCGCTCAATAAGATTGTTAAATAAGTCTTTTTCATACATTGTTCCTAACTTAGGACATTATAGCATGAAATTTCTTTCTAAAAATATGATATAATTCAATTATTATGAGAAAGATTTTGTTGTTATTTTGCTTATTAGCCTTCTGTTCACCAGCATTTGCAGGAAGTAAGGTTATAGTCCAAAGCATGGATAATTATACAACTGTTTCACCTAAATATCAGTTGACAGTTAAGGTTGTTGAGTCACATAAGTTCCACAGTGGTTTTACATTAGAAAAGGGCTCGATAATAAAAGGACCTGTCGTAAAGGTTACGGCTCCAAAACGTGGTAAGCGCAATGCGTACATAGTTATTCGTCCCACAACTTACACGGTTCCTTCAAAGGGAAATCAAACGTATTACCTGAAAAATGGCAGGCTTGAAGCTAAGGTTTCTAAATATCATAAACTGAATAAAAAAGCTACAGCCGAAAAGGGTGCGGTTAGTGTGGGCGGATTGTTATTACCTGGACTTTCTCAGATATATTATTTCGGTAAAGGATATTCTAATCCCGAGAAGGGTAAAACTCGGCTTGCCTCAGGTGGCCGTTGTGCGTACGAAAATTCTCCGCTTTCTTATGTTGAAAAGGGGCAAGAATTGCAAATTAAGCGCGGCGAGTATTTAAAATTAAAATTCTATGACGCTCAAAAACCTAAATGGCAAATTTTTAAACGATTATAATTCTATAATTTATTCTAAATATGCAATCTATATTTGTATGTAAATTTATTGAACAGAAGAGTTAATTAAGAATCTTCACCCGTTTTTGTTTCAGTACTTGCTAGTGGAGTTTTTTCTGTTTTTTCTATTAACAATTTTTTTATTCTCCTGTTCTTGTATTCAATAACTTTGAGTTTTAATTCGTTTATTTCTATTTCGTCATTAAGTTTAGCAAGTCTACCTAATACTTTTTGCACGTATCCTGCAATAGTTTCTACTTCTTCTTCCTGAAGTTCGATGTTGAAATACTCGAAAAACTCATCAACTCTGACGAGTCCATTAACAATATATTTATTTTCATCAACTTTTTTAATATCTTTTTCTTCGTCATCAAATTCATCCTGTACATCGCCAAAAATTTCTTCTAATAAGTCTTCAAGAGATATAATCCCTGACATTCCGCCGAATTCATCAATTACAATTGCAATTTCTGTTTTATTTTTCTTGAAATTTTCGAGCAATGCGTCCGTTGCCATTGTCTCAGGTACAAAAAGAGGATTTCTTAAAATATTTTTTATGTTTATTTCCTGATTCCTCATTTTACAAGAATACAAATCTTTAACATGGAGTATTCCGACAATGTTGTCAAAATTGTCAGCATAAACAGGGTATCTTGTATATTGATTTTCAAGAATCAATTCTTCCAGTTTCTTAATGTCAATGTCGACAGATATAGATACTACATCGCATCTTGGTATCATAATCTGTTTTGCGCTAAGATCGGTAAATTTCAATGTGTTTTTTAATAAAAAGTTTTCAGTTTCATTTAATACGCCGCCTTTGTAGCTTGCATCAATAATCATATCCAATTCTTCTTCAGTATGCACGGAATGAGACGGGTGAGCCGGTGGAATATTTAAGAGTTTCAACATCCAGTTGCCAAACCCGTTGAGCATAAAAATAAACGGAGTAAATAATTTTGCTACAAAAACCAAAGGGCGTGTTATTGTCAAAGTGGTTGCTTCGGGATATTGAAGGGCAATTGATTTTGGCATAAGCTCACCTATAACCACATGTAAAAA
>CASEVT010000116.1 GCA_949291445.1 uncultured bacterium
GTCTGGGACGTTCAACCTCTATTGTCGAAATATGTTCCAGATTAACGCCCAAAGGCACCAATGCTGCCTTTGCCTTTGTTCTTGCAAGGTTATCAATCTCTTCTTCGGATAATGCCAGCGCAAGCGTGTTTTCATCGGCCAATAACGGGGGCATCAAACGATTTATTGTCGTATCTGAAACCTTCGTCAATATACCGCCGACTATTTCGCATATCTCTTCTATTCGATAACTTCTCATTTCACTCTCCTTAAAATAACTTTCCTTTATTTTAATATCATTAAGAAAAAAATACAAAATAATTAAGCGAATGTTTAAGACTATTTCACACAATCCAGTCTTAATAATCGGACAAATTTGATTTAAAATTAAGAGCCCGAAAGAATTTTAGCAGTAATTACAGACAGGTAAAACAACTGAAAGAAGGTTTTTTATTTGTAATAATTCCCCCCCCCCCCGAACAGTATCTATATACAAAATTATTAAGAATTGTTAACCTTATTTACAAGCAAAAAGCAATTTTTTTAAAGTATATACGTTTATATATATGTAAGATATAAACAATAAATAACATTCAGGAGAAAGTAAATGGGCATAGCAGCAATGACACAAATGAATAACAACAGAGGCGGCAGCGGACAATTCAGACCGATGGCAAGAAAAGTTCAAAACCCTCAACTCGCTGCTAATCTTGATGTTCTCGACAGAAAAGATATAAGAATGAGATTCAGAAATTCAAGAGATCCGTTATACATTGCTTTTGATTATCTGGATAATAGACCGGTAAAAGATTTGGCAGTAGATTTTGTAAAAGATTCAATATTCGATTTTATGAACTTCATTTCATTCGGTAAAGTATAATCAAACTAAAAGCCTTTTTTAAAGGCTTTTTTGCTGTTGGAATTTAACTACTCAAAACACAACATTTATTCGCTTAGTAAATTTTAGCAATAAACAGCCACTGTATAAAGTTTTGCATTCATTAAAATAACCACAAATTGTTACTAAAAAATTTGCAACTTAAATTAATAAAATCTATAATTGAGGAATGTACAGATACTATAAGAAATATGTTCCTTATTTGTTTTTAATTCCGGCAGGGGTAATTCTTGTTTTATTCTTTTTTATTCCGTTTTTTGAAACAATTTTGCTAAGTTTTTTCGATTACAACACTAACATTTACCATCCAAGTTATATCGCACTGGAGAATTACATAATACTTTTAAAATCACCTGTTTTTTATAAAGTTTTGTGGAATACATTTTTGTATTTGTTTATAGCGGTACCTTTTCTGGTGATTTTCCCGCTTTTCCTTGCAATTTTACTTAATCAACAAATCAAAGGAATTACATTATACAAGATACTGATTTATCTGCCTGTAATTGTATCAATAGTCGTAGCAGCAATAGCTTTCAAATGGTTATATGCACAACAGGGGATATTGAATTATATTATGGAGTTTTTTCACCTTCCTCCAATAGGTTGGTTAACTGATCCAAACTTTGCGCTGTACTCAGTTATTATCGTGACTATCTGGAAGGGTATAGGTTATTATATGATGATTTATCTGTCAGCGCTAATGGGAGTCCCCAAAGACTTGTATGAAGCTTGCGAAATAGACGGCGCAAATCCAGTGATCAAGCATCTTACTGTAACACTTCCTCATTTAATGCCCACAATCGGTTTAGTATCAACTATATCTGCAATCTCTGCAATGAAAGTTTTTGTTGAAATTTATGTTATGACAAAAGGCGGTCCGCTCGATTCCAGTAAAACGATTGTATACTACATCTATGAACGTGCATTTGAAAATCTGGATTTAGGTATCGCTTCTGCCGCTTCAGTATTGTTACTTTTAATTGTTCTTGTAATATCAATAATCAACTTCAAATACTTTGATGATAAGAGGTACCAGCTGTGAAGATTAATAATTTCAAAACCAAATTAAAGGGCTGTTCAATCCATTTGACACTGATTTTTATCTCATTATTGTCAATATTCCCTTTTTTATGGCTCTTATCCACAGCATTAAAGGGGCCTGACGAAAATATATTTCAATATCCGCCGGAATTTTTACCCAAATATCCAACCTTAGACAATTTTACGGGAGTATGGAGACAAATTCCGTTTATGCTGTATTTTCTGAACAGCATGATTGTAGCCGGTTTTACGGTAATTTTAAATCTTATTTTATCTGCACTTGCAGCCTATCCGCTTGCGAGAATGGAATTCAGGGGCAAAAAAATTGTTTTTTATTCAATTCTTGCAACCATAATGATCCCGTTTCAAGCGATTATGTTGCCTGTATATCTGATTGTTTTAAAACTGAACATGGTCGATTCGGTCAATAATTTTATGGGATTTTTAGGTTTAATATTGCCGTTTGCGGTAAATGCATTCGGTATATTTCTTATGAGACAAGCATTTTTATCAATACCGAGAGAGCTTGAAGAAGCTGCGTTTGTTGACGGGTGCAATGTTTTTCAAATATGGTGGAAAATATTATTACCGATGGTTAAACCGACATTGGCTGTTTTAGCAATTTTTACATTTATAGGTTCTTGGGGTGAGTTTTTATGGCCAAGTATTGTACTATCTAAAAAAGCGTTATACACACTACCTGTCGGAGTAAACGATTTACAGGGACTTTTCAGTGCAAATTGGCGATACATCGCTGCAGGCTCTATAATTGCCACGATACCGATTTTGATTTTCTTTATTGCAATGCAAAGATACTTTATCTCAGGCGAAAATGAGGGTGCAATCAAAGGATAAGACTAATTTAATTTAATTTTATTTTATTTAATTTAACAATACAAAATAAAAAGGGGTACATATGTACCCCCTAGAAACCTACCTACCTATTAACAAAACCGAGGAAATTATTGAGACTATATATAAATTACTTTTTAGCTTTATCCGGTTCAGGATCAACAGCAGTTTTTGCAGTATCTACCGAAGTAGAGGATTGAGTTGTAACTGTTGTTTTAGAAGTTTGAGATGAAGTTTTAGTAGCACTTGCTGCAGTTGGAGCAGTTTCTTCGGATTTTTGAACATCAACAGTTTCAACCGTATAGACTACATCATACTCGTTGCCTTCTGAGGCTTTAACTTTTTCTTTGAAGTTTTCAAAAGCCCATTTGAGTTTTTCACAGTCACCGCCTACACCCCATTTGTGCCAGAATGTATCATTCATGTTATTCTTAACTGCATCTTCAAATTCAGCAACATCATCTTCAGTTATGCCAGCTTTATCACCGTATTGAGCGATAAGTGATTTAGCTCTTTGGACAAGTGCATCCTTTAAATGATTAATTTTTGTAGTATATTTATCACCTGAAAAATCTTCGTATATTGATTCTATCAGATTAAAGTCATTTCCCATATAACCGCCATCGTTGTTAAAACAAATTGTTTCTTTGTATTTGTCCATAACTTCAACAACGTTTTTAGAGCTTATTTCGTTGACAGCATCAGAAGTTTTCTTGTCGTTACCGATTTCACCCATTACGCTGGAATAGTTTGCACCTTTCATTCCTTTGTAAAGTCGTTCTACAATATCGTTTACTTTTCTGTCAAAAATTGTATTATCTTTCAAAGTTTCTCTGTATGATTTAACTCGATTAGCTTCTGCAAGCTCGTTTCTGAGTCTTTCATTTTCTTTTAACAAACTTTCTAAATCTTTGGAAGTAGATATAGAAGTCTTTTCAGAATGTTCCGAACCACCATCAGGTTTTTCAGTTTTATCATCCTTAGAAATTTTTGTATTGCTAGAGATGGATTCAAAAAGTTTTTTCAACATTTCAGCCTGTTCAGCTTCCATTCTTTGCAACATAGTATTTAATGTATTCATAGTACCGCCAAGGATCATTGGCATATTATTAATATTGTCTTCAAACTGCCATACAGCTCTGTCATTAGCAGCACTCATCGGAGTTTCAGGAAATGAAATTGTATTTCCGAAATGACAAGGATTGTATGACCAAGCATTTATCGAAGGTTGATACATAGAAGAAGAGAATAATGATACCTTTGAAGTAACAGGTGAAGATGCATTTTGATTTTGAGAAGCTTCAATGGATGCCCATTCAGCATCAGTGAATGGTAAAGCACCGGCATATTTTTTTGTAAGCTTGTCACCATCTTTGACCTTGACTGTGTAAGTCGCATCACCTTTTGTTACGGTGTAGGTATTCGAATCTGTTTTTACAACTTTATCGATCGCCATTTTTGTATCCTCTAATTCCCTTAATTAATTTTTAAATCCTCGTTCCTGTATATTAATAAACAATTTTTTTATCCAAAAATTGCCTAATTGATAACAGAAGAGAAAACAGATCCTTGATTTCACCTAATATTATTGATTTTTAGGATGTTTACAAATCTTAACAAATATTACAAAGCAGAATATTCAATTAGCCTTGATAAACTTTTATCCCAAATGGATTCCCAATTTTTGATAATAATATCAGCAGGAACTAACCCATCATCGATAAGAGATTTAATCGGTTCAATAAAAGACTCCTCATTGGTAAGTTTCAAAGACTGAAAAGCAATACTAACAAGCTCCTTAGCGATATCTTTAAGAGAATGTTTTTTAACAATCAAATCCAAACCGCAGGCAGGTGTTTTATGTCGGATATATTCAAAATCAAGATAATCAAATTGAGAAAGTAAATCAGTGACAGCCACAAATGCATCGTTATTGTATAAAACAGCCTTCCAAAACGCAGGGACAGCGGTAATCAACTCAGCTCTTTGATTGTCATGATTTCTAATCTCAAGATATCCATTAAGTCTAACGTCAGGAAAATATAGACTGCAGTGCAATTCCCAATCTTGTAAAGTAGCAGATATACCGCAATAGCCTTCTTTTAGGAATCTTCTAAACGTCAAATTTCTAACAGGAATACATCCACCCATAGAGTAAGGTCGTTCAATAAAGATCATGGGCACATCAAGCAAGACTTGCGCATAATCTTCAAAAGTAAATTGTTGATTATTTTTAAACAACTTAGAACTAATTAACCCACACCGATTTTCATCAGTATGCAACCAGCTAAAAGCACGAAAAGACTTATATTTGGTAAGCTTGCCGGCACGAATAGGCGAATTTGCAAAGATAGTGCTCACAATGGGCGACAACTTCAAAGATAAAGCGAGCTTAGAAATAGCATCCTCAGGGGAAGAATAGTCCAAAGCAACCTGAATACCTGAAGTTTCACGCATCATAACCAAGGGCAAAGATCCAAAAGCTGGCAGATATTCAGTCATAAATTCATATCTTTTTTTAGGAATAATATTTATGTTTTTGTAGATAGATAAGGGCTGTATGCCGTATCCCAACCAACAAACACCATTTTTTTCCGCCAGAGCATGTGTTTTAAAATTGTAAAGCTCAATTTCATGCTTAAGCTCCGACAAAGACTTCAAAGGATTCAAACTCAATTCAAACTGTGATCCCGGCTCAAGAGTAACGGTACCGAGAGAATTTTTCAACCCGATAATATGCCCCTCAGAATAAATCCCCAATGATTCCGCATCTTTAAACATTAGCAACAATCGAGCAATATCTTCATATTTTACAGCCTGATAATTTTCCTTATAGACAGGGAGTTTCTCATACTCAACACCGATTAATCTTTCAGATTTACATCCGGCATAAAAGTGTTTAGTCAAAAGATTAATATCGAGATTAGTAATTTTTTCCAGCATATATTTTCGCCGACTTGTAATCAATAAAGCTAATAAGTTTATCCATAAGAATATCTTGAAAACGAATCCCATTAAGCTCGTTAATTTCTTTTATGAAGTAACACGGGCTTGTGACATTAATTTCAATAATACGTTCATCAATAACATCAAGACCAACCATAAAAAGTCCCATATCAGTTAATTTAGAAGCAACTACAGAGGCTTGACTTTTTTCTTTTAAAGTAAGTTCAGCAGGAGCAAAAAATTCTTTAGAATGGGTATTAAATTTAAAGTCATCCTTACCCGGCAGTTTTCTGACGCACTCATCAAAGACATGTTCAGCAAGGATTAAAACACGTTTGTCCCCATCAATGGCAGAATCAATATATTCTTGAACCATAACAGCGACTTTGCCGTTTTCAGTGAGATTATCAATAATAGAATTCAAATTACGATCGTTATCTTTAAGGAAATAAACTCCATTACCAAAACAACGATTCAAAGGCTTGATAATAGCATATCCGTAAAAATCCACAAAATCCTTAATTTCTTTTTTTGAAGATGAAACAATATTAACAGGAGCAAATTCCGAAAAATAATTCAAATGCAATTTCTCATTAAAATTTCTAACCGCAGCAGGATCGTTAATAAAAATTGTTTTTTGTTTATCAGCAAAATCCAATATGTAACAAGCATTGATATAATTGATATCAACGGGCGGATCGGGCCTAAAAAAGACAACATCAAAGTCATTAATCAAAAACTTTTGAGGCTGATTAGTATAAAAAATGTCACCATTTTTAGAATAAGTACTATAACAAATAGTTTTTGCAGCGGCATTTTCAAGCAAGAGAAGATTCTTAGTGCTAACAAAAACAGAATAATCCCTATCCAAAAACTCTTTTATCAACCAGTGATTTGTGACCAACTGGTTAAACTCAAAGTATTTAAGCTCTAATTCATCAATAATAAATAATATACTACACATTTTTACTAACCCAATTCAAATATAACAATTAAAACAAAAAAAACAATGGCATGGTATAATTAGACTCCAAGGTAAAATTAAAAACAGTAAAATAATAAACGGAGAACAAAATGAAACTGCTTCACGCAATGATACGAGTAAAAGACATAAACAAATCACTCGATTTTTACACAAATTTAATAGGACTCAGACCAGTTAAAACAATGCAACTTGAAGATTGCAAACTGCACTATCTGGGTGACGAATACGGTGAAGTTCAAATTGAATTAACAGAAAATTTTCAAAACCCACCGGAAGGCTATACAAACGGAACAGCTTTTGGACATTTTGCATTCGAAACAGAATCCTTTGATGAATTTACTAACAAACTTAAAAAACTGGGTTACACCTATCTTTACGAACCGTTTATACTAAATAATACCGGTATGAAAATTGCGTTTATAAAAGATCCGGATGGAAATGAAATAGAAATAATAGAAAACAAACTAAGCCAATATTAAATCAACACCAAAATAAAAAGAGGAAGCAAAGTTCCTCTTTTTACATTTAGAAAATTATTTTGCTAATTTATTGAAGGAAAATAATTTTAAATTAATCAATCTATTTTTAGGAGAATCAGTATTATTTGCCTTATCCGGATCCTTGCCTAAAGCCCATCTTAAGCCGGCGGAGAGAGA
>CASEVT010000117.1 GCA_949291445.1 uncultured bacterium
GAATCCATCATAGATCTGGCATTTAATAAAGGTGATGGAGCAATCCGCGATAACAAAGAGATTATTGACGGGCTTAATAATAAAGATTATGTCAAAGTAACAGCAAACCTTACCCAAGATTACTCAGTCGTAACTAAGGCCAACGGAGAAAAAGTAAAAAAATATGCAAGCGGATTGAGCAAAAGAAGACTTTATGACATAAAAAATGCGTCGGAAATTTTCAAAAACGGTATCCCGACAGAAGTATTAAAATCCGCACAAACCGTATACGAAAACGGACTAAAACATATGGCAGCAGAACACGCAAGAGGCGAATTTTCCGATAATGTCTACAATAATGTTTTAAGCGAATATAAAGGGCTTGCGTATACGTGGTTTAACGGAAAATTTGGTGAAGAAAGAAAAGAGTATAAAAAACCTGCCGCACAAGAATCAGAAAACAAAATTGAACAAAATACTTCCAAACAAATAATTAACTCAAACACAACTGCTACCGCAAATACTTCTAAAATTCCCAATGGCAATCAAACAGTACTGATTAACGATAAAAAGACAAACTGGACAGTAGAGACTTTATCAAAAGAATGGGGCAGAACAGCCAAAGAAAAATTAAGACCTTTCAAACGACCGCAACCGGTCGTTGACAATAACGGAAATCTTGTAGCCGAAGTCAAGCATGTTCCGCCCCCAAAAGGTATAAAAGGCAGACTAAGCGGCTACACTATAATTGTCAACCCCGGACACGGAGGAGCTGTTGCATCTAATTCAAACGTCAATTTTGACCCCGGTACAAGCAATGCCGTTATGAGCAAGAAAAACAAAAACATAGAAACTAACGATTTTATCGGTAACGGTGGAAAACCGCTTGAAGAATGGATTGTAAATAAAAGAATTGCAGATGTGCTTGTGGACAAAATCACAAACGCCGGCGGAAAAGTAATATACGTACAAGGTTCTGTCCATACGGCAATGAAAGCAATAAGAAAAATCCAAAAAGAAAATAAAATTGACCTTATAGTAAGCCTGCACAGCAATTCCGACGGAGATAAAAGAGGCATCTACGTAATCGGAAACAAAAGAGGCGGTATCGACAAAGAAGATCAAAAGTTTGCACAAGTAGTCTACGACAAGATGAATACCCACAGCTGGTTCAAAGGAATTACACATAAAACCGAGCAATCTCTGGCTGTATTGTCATCATCTGCCTCAAAATCCTCGCCTGTCCCCGGAATTCTCGTTGAAACCGGCAACTTGAAAAACAAAACAGATGTCGCAAACTTGAACTCAAGAGATTTTAAAAATCAAATGATCAATTCCATTTTTGAAGGCATACAGGATTATCTAAAAAATAAATAAGTCAAACATATATCCATATGACAATTAATTTGCCTACCCTCAATGAGAATAATGAGCCCTTCTGCAACTCATAATCCAATTTTATCTCACAACAATAATCAGATTAGAACGTCCATTTTGTAGATTACCAAAATACAAAATAAAATTGTTCATAGCAAATTTTTTTACTACGTGTTTTAATTATAGTATGAAAATTTTACCAATAAATGTTATCCACAGGAAAAATCAAACACAATCTCCAACTCTAGAAAGAAATAAAAGTACTTTTGCTGCCACTACTTATGAAAAAAGTTTTGCTCCCATAGGTTTTAAGGGCAACAATATTGAGCATAATAACTTTGAATACGGATATTCCTTAGAGGAATTAAGGTATAGACTAACCCCCAAAAGATTCACAAAATGGACACTTCTGGATTTCAACTCAAAAGAATACAAGAATTTAGCAGAAGGAGATAAAGAAGCTCTAACTCATTTAATCATCGCCGCAGAGGCACTTGATCCGGTATACAAACGACTTGATAATGTTCATAATTTAGAGTTTGAAAAATTTCTTAACCTTAGAATAGCAAAGGGTGAACCAAAGGCAATATTGACAAAAAAGCTCTATGATGCACAAAAAGGGATTATAGGTAGAACAATCGACGAACAGGACGTAATATTAGCCAAAAATATAAAAACAACACCCGGCAAGGGTTTTTATCCGGAAGACCTTACAGAAAAAGAATTCCACCGGATTTTGATAAACATGTTAGAGGATGGAAAAATTAATGAAGTAAGAAAAATCTTAAATCAACGTTCTGTCGTTGTGAGAGATGATAAAGAACTGAAAGCAATAGATTATACCCAATTTTTTAAACAAGAGTTTACAAAAGCAGCCAATGAATTGGAATTAGCGGCAAAGACCTCAACAGATAAAAACTTTACCGAATATTTAATACTTCAAGCAAAAGCCCTTGGACAAAATGATCCAAATTTAGACTGTGCCGCCGATAAAAAATGGGCTACACTGCAAAATACCCCCCTAGAGTTTACTATAGGACGAGAATGTTACAGTGACAGAATGACCCCCACAGTTATTAAAAATAAAAAATTAAGAGAATTATTGAAAACATATAACATACCTGCTTATGCAAAAGATAATATAGGCGTCAGAGTTGGAATTGTTGATCCCATAGGTACGGAGTATTTATTAAAAATAAGAGAATTTTTGCCGTTTATGGCAGATAAAATGCCACTTAAAGAACTATATAAGCAAAATATTTTATCAACAACAAAAACAAAACAAACAATGGTTGATGCACACATAGTAGCTGTAACCGGTCAAAATGGGGCATATAGAGGCAGCATTTCTATTGCATCTAATTTACCAAATTCTGATAAATTGGCAGTACAAACAGGCGGAGGATTTCGCAATGTTTACAACAAAGAACTCAGAGAAGCAAAATATTCAAGCGGAATTCAGCAGAAATTAGACACATTGCTAAACAAATCTTACCATCAATATTTTAGTGTCGATTCACTGCATGATTTCACTATTTTGCACGAGAATTTACACTCTCTCGGACCTAAAGTCGGACTCCAAATGCTTGGGGTATATAAAAACACAATCGAAGAATTCAAGGCAGATGTTGGCGCCATTGTAATGTTGGATGAATTGACAAAACAGGGCTTTTATACACCACAACGACAAAAAGAAATTCTTACTTCTCATATCGTCGCATATGCACCTTTAGGTGTAGACAGCAGTAATGCACACCTTACCAGAAATATAATGCAGCATAACTATTTTATCCAAAATGGAGGCATACAATTTGATAATGACGAAAAAATCAAGATTGATTTTACTAAAATTACAAAATGTGCCAGAAAAATGCTTGATGATGCAATAAAAATCCAACTGAGCCAAGACGAGTCCGTCGCAAAACAATATATTGATAAATATGCAGTTTGGACGAATGAGTTAGATGGTATAGCAAAAAAATTAAAAAACCCAAATGCCAGATTAAATTCATATATTTATTCCCCAATGACAACAGGCCTATTAAAAAATAATATGCAAAAATAATACAAAAAGAATGTAGGTTGGGTTTTAACCCAACTGAAACAAAACAACGAGAAGAAAAGAAAGTTGCACAAAGTAGAAAATGAATTATCACAGAGTACTCATAGAAGAATATTGGAATGAAAATATATGAATGATAAAAAAGTGATAAAGATATAAAAATATTGGGTTAAAACCCAACCTAGGGGCTTTAACCCAACATTTTTATTTAGAAAGCTGTCACCAATCATTTTGACTTGTTATATTCTGCAAGTTCTTTTTTATACTCATCATCTGACATAGGTGGATTAGAGGCCGCACTATTATATTCAAGCGGTTTTATTACTTTTGTTTCACCTGTAGGCAAGTACAAAACATGTACAGCATTTTTATTGGCTTGGCAATACTTCAAATCTTTATACATTAACCCCATATCAGGAACCGAAGCTATACAACCGCCATTTTTCATTATGTTAGCAACATGTTTACTATAGCTTTGATCTTCCATGCAAGCCTGAATTCCACCATAATTTCTTATGCAAATTTCTGTATCACTTTGACCGGTCTTATATCTGGGGGTAAAACTACTTTTCGTTTGTGTATCAGTATTTTTAGCCGCAACATAGAGAGATTTTCCCTGTGCGGTTCTTTCTTGTTGAATGGAATTCAACTCTTTGTAAAAAGTGTTTGGATTAAGTTCTCTATACCCCAAAACATATTTTGATGAATTTATATCAATGTTCTCACCTTGCATAAATTTTATAAATGCACTAATATCTGTACACTGCCCACCAATTAAACCGTTTTTGTCTGTATTAGTATTAAGATTTGCGACACATAAAGGCTGTCCTTCTTGAGTAAAAAATCCCCAGAGATATTTAGTATCAGTTATACTCATTGTACCCAAAACGGCCATATAAGTTTTATTTATATTCGGATTGTAGACTTTGTACGTATAATTTACTGCCAACGCAACATTAGCCACTGCAAGCATAATCACTAAAACTAAAAAAGATTGAAACTTTAGTTTCATAATGTTATTCTCCTTTACTTTATTTTTACCTCTCCACAATTACTAAATAACTTTCATACCATAATATCATAAAGTAATAAATATTTAGCTTTGAAATTATTTATGATAATACAAAAAGTCACCAAACACCAACAAACATCGCACACTCGTCTCAAGCTTTTCATTAAAATTCTTACAGAAGTTAACATTGAAAGTATTTAGATGTTTGAAAAGAAGATTATATGTACACACTCAAAGAAGGCCGCTTTCATCAATAGTAAGAAAATTACCTTTTCAAGGAACTCACCTAAAAACTATTGGTTTAACAACTACATAAGCACACTAGTACATCAACTGGTTACTTAAAACAGACTTGATACGCAAGCTGAAAGTAACCGAGTAAATCTGCAATAAAGGTAAACAGCAAGCATCGTACAATTAAGATTGTTTTATTATGATATGTTAAATATAAAAGCATCAAAAGCTGGTATTTTATATTCATTTATGCTATACAAATGCTAATAAAAAAGATTACTGAACAAATAAAAAAGGAAGTTTGAAATGACGAATGAAACAAAAAAATGTCCATTTTGCGGTGAAGAAATTTTAGTAGCAGCTAAAAAGTGTAAACATTGTGGAGAATGGTTAGATAAAGTAGAATCTAATGAAACAAAGGACTGCCCTATATGCGGAGAAACTATATCTGCAAATTCTGCCACTTGTGAACATTGCGGCGAGTCCTTATTAAATAAAAAGGAGACACCCGGAAAAAACGCAAATACAGAAAAATTTCCTGATGAATTGAAAAAATTTAACTGGGGGGCATTTTTGACAGGTTGGATCTGGGGACTCGGAAATAATGTAAGGATAGCACTTTGGACATTAATAGGCTTGCTTTCATTCATTCCTGTATTAGGTATACTTGTCGCATTTGCCGTTTTTGCATTTCAAATATGGTTAGGTATTAACGGAAATAAATTAGCTTGGGAAAGCAAACAATGGAACAGCATTGAACAGTTCAATGATGTACAGAAGAAATGGGCTATGTGGTCTGCAATTGTTGTTGTCGGAATTCCTTTTGTTATTTCTTTCGTAATATCTTTTGTATATAGTTTTTCACAAGCATTCAACAGCGCATCAATGGGGTACTAGTCTATGGAGAACAACACAAAAAAATGTCCATTTTGCGGTGAAGAAATTATGTCTGTAGCCAAAAAGTGTAAACATTGTGGAGAATGGATTGATAAAGAAGAAACTTCTAAAACAAAAGAATGTCCTATTTGTGGAGAGACTATTCCTGAAAGTGCAACAAAATGCGAACACTGTGGAGAGAATTTAGATAGCGAATTTTGCAAGAACGATGATATATCTGAAAAGATAAAAAGTTGCGGTGAAAGCGATAAATGAAAAAAAAGATTTGAGGCTATTGATAAGTGGAAGATTGACGGTATAGCCTGGAAAGATAGACCCAGTGTTAAAAGCTTACCCAAAGACGAACAATTTGCACTAACTAAAATTGTTTTTTTAAGTGATATTCCAAGCACAGTATCGGCAGTTCTTTTTGGGGGGTTTTATTATCTTGCAAAAGGAATGTGGTTAAAAATGATTGTATATGTTGCAATAATATTAATTTTAATAATGTTAAGCGGAACAATTGGTATTATTGGAAATCTTATATGGTTATTTGCACCATTTGATTACTACCGTTTAAAAGTACTCGGTAAACAGTGGTAAAAAGTCCTTAATCAATGAGGTTAAGATGGATAAAGAGACAAAGAAATGCCCATTCTGTGGTGAAGAAATTCTTGTAACAGCTAAAAAATGCAAGCATTGTAAACAATTTTTGCCAAATGATACAGAAAAACCCACAGAATCAACAACTAAGACTTGTCCATTTTGTGGCGAAGAAATTATGGCAAGCGCCAAGAAGTGTAAACATTGTGGAGAATGGTTAGACTATCAGGACAAACAGGAACAAAGTTCGATAGTCCACTGTCAGTTTTGCGGTAAAGCTGTTTCATCATCTGCAGAAAAATGTCCAAGTTGTGGAGAATGGCTAAAAGATGAAAATCCGGAATTATCTTGCGGCTTAGGCTTGAAAAATACAGTAACAACTTGGGTTTTATATTGTTCAATTTTCCTTGCAATATTGGCACTTTTAATTGTAGCACTTGGTGCAAATGGAGACCCAGCGGATCAAGTTGTTATAGAAATTATAGTTTGGCCTATTGTTGCATTTATATGTTCATTCATCTCTTTGTATGTATATTTGTTCCCGTCAATATTTGCAATGTCAAAAAACCACCCACAATTTTTAGCCATATTGCTGGTTAATATATTTTTTGGAGAAAGTGGTCTAGGCTGGATAGCTTGTATGGTATGGGCAACTATTCATAGACAAGGGCGACACACCCACTGGTAATTTAGCCACGAACAATATAGCCGGTAGGTTGGGTTTTAACCCAACTGAAACAAAACAATGAGAAGAAAAGAAAGTTGCATAAAGTAGAAAATGAATTATCACAGAGTACCCATAGTAAACTCAAAAATATTTATAACCATAGTAACAAGCAAACAAAGACCAATATTAATTGAAAATAACGAGAATATTGGAATGAAAATATATGAATGATAAAAAAGTGATAAAGATATAAAAATA
>CASEVT010000118.1 GCA_949291445.1 uncultured bacterium
GCAAATATTTCTTTATTTTTTTCTTCTATTTCACAATCGAGCAACACAGCAGCTTCTCTGTGAGAGAGTCCTTTTTTTTGTCTTGCTTTTTCTAAAATTTTGTCAATAACTTCAAGATTATTTTTATTTTTTTCGGCATAATCTAAAGAAGCCAACACCTCTTCATGATCAATAAACTCTTCAGCCTTGTGTGATTTTGGATCGTACATATACTCCATCCTTTCCAATCCAATTATACCACACAGGTTTTTTTCAGCGCAGTTCAAATTATTTTAAATTTTATTTAAGCCGTACTTCATCATTAATCGTGTATAATGCTAAACTTGTTTTCACGTCTTACCAACTGGAGTTTACTACGCCTAACCGGCAAGACCCTGAAATAAATTTAGGGTGACAACACGGTTTTTAAAATTATTAGTCAGTTTTAGCCCTAATTCACTTATACATCTCAACTACCAAATGCAAAGTCAAATGACCGTCTGGTAACTGACTGAGGCAAAACTTATTCATTGTGTGAAGACATCTTAAATTGAATTTTGAGCAAAAGAAGTCATAATTGACTAAAGTGACTAAAAGAGTAAGTTTTTAGCGATTTACGATTCTGATGTAGTTAATAACCCAAATCTTCGCCGACAAGTATAACTTTTATTCTACTTTTAGGAGCGCACAATCTTGTGATGATTATATCTGAACAAATAGAGTCCTGACTTGTGCAATTTGCACAACTGCCAGTATGAACGCAAGGAGTGTTGTGCTCAAACATTGTCGCAATACTGTTGCCCGTACCATCTGATACATCTGATAATTTTAAGTAATTTGTTATTCTTACATAACCCTCAAACAAACCTCGCTCACCGTCGTTTGTGCAAGTTTCTTTATACTCACTTCACAACGGTCGTGTTTTGGGAGTTAGAGTGACAGGACGACTTATGAATATTTTGCCTGAGCAATCCTTTTCTATTGCACTTAATCTATTGAAAAGATATCTTTCAAATCTTCATAAGTAAGTGATTTTCCGATATTTCTATCAACAGAGATTACCGAGTCGACAAGATTTCTTTTTCTGGATTTGAGTTTTTGTATTTTTTCTTCAACCGTATTTTTAGTTATTAATCTGTACACAAACACCTTCTTAGTCTGTCCGATACGATAAGCACGGTCGGTTGCCTGATCTTCCACCGCAGGGTTCCACCACGGGTCATAATGTATTACATAATCCGCTCCGGTCAGGTTCAACCCTGTTCCTCCGGCTTTTAGGCTGATTAAGAATATTGGTATATTCGGATCATTATTGAAGTTTTCAACCACTTCCTGACGGTTCTTTGTATTTCCGGTTAAATATTCGTGTCTGATTCCTGCCTTGATTAGCCATTCTTTTACTATATCAAGCATATCTACAAACTGGCTGAATAATAATACCCTGTGTCCTTCCGATATTATTTCTTCTAACATTGCTTTTAATTGTTCAAATTTGCCGGATTCTTTTATTCCCATTTTGTTTTCTTTGTCGTAAAGTCTCGGGTGGCAGCAGATCTGTCTTAATCTCAATAATGCCGAGAATATTGACATTCTGCTCTTTTCTATTCCGTGCTGTTCTATACTCTTGAACAATTCTTCTTTTGTGGAATCTAAAACATCCATGTAGAAATCTTTTTGTTCAGGTGTTAATTCGCAGTACGCTACGTTTTCTATCTTGTCCGGAAGATCTTTCGCTACGTCTCGTTTCATTCTTCTCAAGATAAACGGATATATTTGCGATTTTAACCGTTTTTCTACCGTTTTGTCTTCTCTTTCCATTATCGGCGTTACATATCTGTAATTAAATTCTGATTTGTCAAACAAAAATCCCGGCATCAAAAAGTCGAATATTGACCACAATTCTTCCAATCGGTTTTCTATCGGCGTACCTGATAATGCAAGTTTATGCTGGCAGTTTAATTCTTTTACACTTTGTGCTGTCAATGATTCCGCATTTTTTATGTTTTGTGATTCATCTAAAATTACGTATCTGAAGTTGTGTTTTTTCAGCTTGGCTATGTCACGTCTTACCAACGCATAGCTTGTTATCACAACGTCATATTTTGGGATCTCCTTAAATAATTCCTTTCGTTCCGTACCGCATAATTTTAAACAACTTAGCGTCGGTGCAAATTTTTCTATTTCGTTTTCCCAGTTGAAAACAACAGAGGTAGGGCAGATTACTAATGACGGGGCTTTTTTGTCCTTTTCTTTTGCTTTTTGTAACAATGCTAAGGCTTGCAACGTTTTACCCAGACCCATATCATCTGCCAGTATCCCGTTTAATCCGTACTGATACAAGAACCACAACCAGCCGAATCCTCGTGTTTGATACTCACGAAATTCTGCTTTGATTCCTTTGGGTAATGCTGGTACATCCATATTTGAGAATGTTGATATTTGTTTCCAGAATTTTGAGAATTTTCGACTCATCTTCGTTACCATTCCCAAATTCTCCATCTCCGATAACAATCCAGCTCGATACGTTTTTACTATATATTTGTTTTCTTCGTTCCTGTATACATCAAATGTATTGAACGCACGCATTAACGAATATACGTTCATTGTCGGCACTTCCGCAAATCCTAGATTCTTTATTCTCACGTATTTGTTGCCTTCAACTGTTAAGTTGTATACCTCATCAAACGGGATTATCTCTTCTCCTACTTTACCGTACAGGTCAACTTCAAAGCTGTCTGTTGAATTGATCGAAAAATCTATATCCGCACACAGCTTGAATCCGTCTTTGGCAAGCTTGAAAAAACTCATATCATCTTTTTCTTCAAATACCCAGCCTTCTCCGGCCTGTTGGATATAATAATTATAAAAATCTATTGCATTTTCTTTTTCTAACGCTAAATTGTTCGTCTGCATCGGCGCAAATTTACACGCCAATAACATCTGATATGCGGCTTCTTCGTGCTGTGTATTTCGTTTTACCCAGTACAATAATTCTTCTTTTGGCTTTTTTACCGTTACATAAGGAGTTTTTTCGGTATGTTTTGAATATGGAACCCTTGTTCCGTCATATTCAAATTCCAATGATGCCTTTAATGAACCGTCATAGTCTAATCCTAATGTAACAACATTCGTTGGTGGCTTTTGTTCCAAACACAGCTTTTCTATTGACTCTGCTACATTTACTTTCATTACTTCTTTTAGTTTTGGCAGCTCTTCGAATAAAAATTTTGCACCGTCTGCATCTCTTACATCCGTGAAACTCGCTTTAATCAATGTTTGCGGTAACGATGAGACTTGTGTCGTTGTCGGAAATATTACATTTTTGTACCTTCCCCACTTTAAATGCCTTGAAAAATATCTTATCTCTTCAAACGGATATGAATCGCTTCCGTCCGGTCTCTCCCAGCTTAATGATAACAATACGTTGCCTACCATTGAAAAATTTACTGATAACGACAATATCCATTCTTCGGTGTCAAAACGTAAATGCTCTTTTGTTTTTCCGTCTATTACTTCTTCTGCTTTGGATAATAATTGAAATACACCGTCAAACTTGTTTATCGGAATGTCATACCATCCGGCTTTTTTGTCCAATCGTGATCGCTGCAATAGTAACTGAAATATTGAGATTTCAACTTTTTGTGCTTCATTTAGCTCAAATGTTTTATCATTCCTTTGTATCTCTATTAGCGCTCTTAAAATTGATTCTATATCCCGTATTACCTTGCCAGTGTTTCTGTCCATTACAAGAATTGAAAAAAAGTTCTGTCTGCGCTTCGGATTGAAATGGAATATGTAATTCCCTTTCGGTTCCTTTATTACTTCCACTTCCTCATCCGGATATTCGGGTTTTATCTTGTGGACCCGTTCTAAATATTCATCATATACTTTGTCTTCTATTACCTTTAAACCTACTGCTATTGCGTGCTTGCACCATTCTTCCTTTAGCGGACAACTGCATTCCGCTTTTACTCCGCTTTTTGTAAATGTCAAGCTCGTTTCATATGCATCCTTGAAATTTCCCTTAACCTTTGCATCTACTCCGGCAAGCTTCTTCTCATACGACATCACCACCCCTTTTTGGTGGCTTTCGTATCCGCGCCTGAAACTTCCGGCTGTTGCCTTGTCTTTTATATACTTATAATTGAATTTGCATACTGACATGTTTTTTTTCATAAATAATTCATACCGAAAAAAGCTTTTGAAAGACTTCGGTACCCAAACATAACCTCTCGCAGCAAAAAGATCTACTCTCTGCTACTAATTTCGGATAACATAAAACCATAGATAACTGCTACCCTATTAACAGTATATACTAAAACTCTAAAATAACAAGCTTTTTTTATTTTTTTTTTAATAAGTTGGCTAGATCATTCCATCTTCGTCACGACCATCGTGTCTGCTCAGTGACACAGTCACGTCCACCAATTTATGCAAGACCGCCATATTTTATATGTTGGGCAGATCATTCCATCTTCGTCACGACCATTGTGTCTGTTCAGTGACACAGTCACGTCCACCAATGGGTTTTAGGTGCTCTATTTTTATAAGATTGGCTTTCTACTTGATTACCACCCATTCTTTGATCGCAAAGAACGGGTGGAGC
>CASEVT010000119.1 GCA_949291445.1 uncultured bacterium
GGTGTCAATCCTATAGATTATGATATCGCCAATATTCTTCGTCAAAGCAAAAAGAAAGTTTATCTTGTCGCCAATAAAATTGACTCCCCTGAGAGAAATATAATGCTATCAGATTTTTATTCTCTGGCAATAGGAGAGCCGATGGCAATCTCTGCTTTGCACGGTTCGGGCGGCGTCGGAGATTTATTGGATCTTGTCACAAAAGATTTTCCGGCAAATGATGATGAACAAAAAGAAGAAATCATCAGAATTGCAATTGTAGGCAAACCTAACGCAGGCAAATCTTCCATTGTTAACGCACTTCTGAATGAGGACCGCGTCATCGTAAGTGATGTATCCGGCACAACAAGAGACAGTATTGACTCAAAAGTTAAACATGAAAATGAAGAATTTATACTAGTTGATACAGCTGGTATAAGAAAAAAATCAAAAGTCGATTGGGGAGTAGAAAAGTTCGCCGTAGACAGAGCAATAAAAGCAATTAAAGATTGTGATGTTGCCGTTCTGGTAATCGATGCTAAGGAAGGATTGAGCGACCAAGATAAAAAAATACAACAAATTGTAATTGAAGCCGGTAAAGGCATAATTATTGCAGTGAACAAATGGGATCTGATTGAAGACAAAGAAGCGAACTCGACATCAAAATATCAAAAAAAATTGCTAAATGATGCCCCCTTCCTATCCATAGCACCCATAATATTTATCAGTGCAAAAACCAAACAAAGGCTCACTTCTATATATAAAACTGTAAAAGAAGTTTACGCACAGTGCCAAAAACGCATTTCAACAAGTATTTTAAACAAAATCCTACTTGAAGCACTCGCAATGAATCCGCCAACAACCAAACATGGCAAAAAGCTCAGGATCTTGTACGCCACACAGGCAAGAACAGCGCCGCCAACATTCATACTATTTGTTAATAACGAAGATCTGGTTCAAGAAAGTTATAAACGATACCTCGAAAATAAACTCAGAGAAGCAGCAGGCTTTTTTGGAACTCCGATAAGAATTTCTTTCCGTGAGCGAAAAAAAGCAGAATAGAGAAATAAAACCTTTTGATAGAAAAAGAGGATTAATTTTATCCCCCCCAATGCGCTAAATCTTCTCACTTTAAGTATTCACTGAATTTTTTATCAATGACAAATTCATAACCGCACTTATCAAATGTTTCATACCCTCCAAGAATAATCTTTTTATCAAGTTTAGGATATTTTCTGCAATAGATTGATCGAAAAAAATAATCCTTACACCTGTTATCATCGCCAAGTGATTTGCAGGTGAAAAGCAGTGCACCTTTTTCATTCTTGCCACTTATAAAAAAATGATTATATTTTTTGTCCCAGCGTTTCATTAGTTCAAATTGCTCGGGAGATTGAATATAATTTTCACCAATCAAAAAGACAATGTTTCGGCAACATTCACCACAACATTTACATTTACCTTTTATTATATACCTTGAAGAGTTGAATTTTGAAATAAAAAACTTTATGAACTTAAACATTACTTTACCCAAAAATCATTGCGAGTTATAGGGATATCAAAATTATCAAAAGAAAAAATCTGCATAAAATAATACCCCGGCTCGTTTATGACAAAATAATTTATAAAATAATTTTTAGTAGTGTCAATACGAAAATCCTTCGACTGATAAATTTTATAGCCCCAATGTGCCGTTTTTTCATCTTTTTTAACAATTTGCGTACGGATATAATCGTTTTTAAACCCCTTAGGCACGATTAAAATATAATGTATTGGCTGATCCGCAGCAAAATTCCGCCCTGGATGATTTATGGTTTGCGGTGTTATCGGTTGGGAATTAAAAAACAACAACGGCTGATTCTTTTCACAACCACTCAAAAAAATACAGCATAAAATTATTGTCAGAATCCAAAATCTTTTCATGAACCCGTCTTAGACTTCAAAAAGTCAACTCTGGCCTTAATCTCTTTGTTCAACTTTTCATCTGAAGAAAGTTGAATAAATTTCTCATAATTTGAAATTGCAAGAGGATAATCAGACTCTTTTTCAAACGCCAAAGCCAACGCATAATATGCAAAAGAATACTCAGGATTAACCTGAATAACTTTGTTAAGCATCTCTTTTGATTTTTCAATATTATCTATTTCAGCATAGCACAGACCGGCATTGAACATAGCATCCACATTCTCAGGATTCAACTGAACAATATTTTCATAAACAGAGATAGCCTTCTTAACATCGCCGTCATTTTTATAAGCATTACCGAGTTTTATGGCAGTATTTTCATCTTTGGGAGAAAGCGCAAGTACCTTCTCATATTCCACAATTGCACTCTTGTAGTCCTTGCCCTTGACATAATTATCGCCAAGCCCGATACGAGCGGGAATTGAATCCTTATCAAGAGTCAGAACCTTGTTATAAGCTTCATACGCTTCTTTTGTTTTATTATATTTTGACAACACATCCGCATATTCAAGCATTGTGTCCTTATTATCAGAATCAATAGCTACGGCACGTTCATATTGTTCCAGAGCCTTTGATTTAACACCCATCTCATCATAAGAATGAGCCATAGCTAATAAAACTCCAACATCTTCCTTATCTAAAGAAGTCGCAGATTCGTAACAATTAACAGCCTTTCTCTGATTACCTTCCTTAGCAAATGCATCACCCTGTGCAAGATATGCCTTTGCCAGATATTCTTTAACCTTTGGTTCAGCCTTTTGAGAATATAAATCTTTATATATTGAAATAGCGGCATTATAATTTCCTGTGGCATGCAAAGCTATTGCCTTATTAAACTGTAAGTTATAATCATTTTTGTCACCCGCAAGCAGCTCATCATAAACCTTAACAGCCTCATCATAGTTCTTATTTAAATGATAACTTCTTGCAAGCTCTTTTTTTGCCTCATTAAAATAAGGGTCAAGCGCAAGTGCTTTATTATATGCATCAATTGCTGCAGCATAAGACTGTTCTTTTTGATACAACAAACCCAAATTATAAAAAGCTTTTTCATTTTGAGGGTTATATTTTAAATAAGCCAGATAGTTATCAACAGCATTCTGAGTTTTACCCATCTGCGCTAAAAGATTTGCATAGTCAAACTTTAACTCATCCAAATTCGGCTTCAATGCAAAAGCCTTCTCAAACTCATCCAATGCAAGTTCATTTTTCTCGAGTCTCACATAAGAAAGTGCAAGATTGGCATGCGCTGCATAATCGGCAGGATTAGCGTTAATAGCTTTTTTA
>CASEVT010000120.1 GCA_949291445.1 uncultured bacterium
ATGCCATCTTCATGATAATCAGCGACCTTAGGACTCAACACAGCCACAGCAGCAAGAACTAATAACACAAGACCTACAACGAGGATATAAATAATATTTTTTTTCATCAGCTAACTCCGCTATACAAACCTAGAAAATATAACACACATTTTCGAAAAAGTATATCAAAAAGTAGAATGAATTATACATACCGGCAGACTATACTGGACGTAAACCGGACAAAAAGCCGGATTAGAACGTTACTTATTTACTTAATTGAAAGGAAAAACAATGACCGAGATATTACAAATTTATAAATGCAATATATGCGGAAACATTGTAGAAGTTCTGCACGAAGGTGTAGGCGAGCTTGTATGCTGCTCACAACCAATGGTTTTGTATAATGAAAACAAAACCGATGCCAGTACCGAAAAACATGTTCCCGTAATAGAAAAATTGGAAAACGGTAAAATAAGAATTAAGGTAGGTTCACAACCGCATCCGATGGAAAATGAACATTACATAGAATTTATAGAAGCTATTTCACCTGATAAAAAGTATGTTAAAAGAAAATATCTGCACCCTCAGGAAGAACCAATGATGGAATTTAAATGTGACTGTGATAAAATTATAGCCAGAGAATTATGTAATATTCACGGTTTATGGAGGAATGAAAATGATTAGTGAAAAAATGAATGCAGCTTTCAATAAGCAAATTAACGAAGAATTTTATTCTGCTTATCTTTATCTGTCAATGAGCGCATATTTTGAAGGACTGGGGCTTTTAGGATTTTCAAATTGGATGAAAGTTCAAACGCAAGAAGAAACAGCACATGCTATGGGACTTTTTGACTACGTTAATTCAAGAGGCGGAAAGATTGAACTTGAACAGGTAAACAAACCTCAAATTAATTGGAATTCTGCTTTGGATGCATTTGAAGCAGTTTTAAAACACGAAGAATATATTACGTCAAAAATTTCTGAACTCATGGACGTAGCAGAAACAGAAAAAGATCGTCCTGCTCTTTCTTTTCTGCAATGGTATATAAAAGAACAAGTCGAAGAAGAAGCCACAGCAGGTGATCTGCTTACAAAATTAAAACTCATCGGCTCCGACGTAAATGCATTGCTGTTAATGGACAAAGATCTGGCAGCAAGAACTTTCGTTGCTCCGGTTATCGGATAAGATTATGAGACAAAAAAAATGAGCATTATATATGCTCATTTTTTTTACACTATGTGCAAAATAATTTATAAACAGATATTGAAAGAGAGAGTGTTTTAAATTATTATTAACACAATGGGAAAAGCGAAAAAAAGAAATCTGCACAATCGTCAAAACGGACTGACAACAATGTCCAGAGAACAAGCCGTGAAAGAGATAATTTCACGAATAAGGGCTGTTGACTTTGGACCGCAAACTAAAGATATAATAGGTCTTTTTGGAATTAATGCGGAAGAACTGGCTGAAGCCGGTGCTACTTATGAAGAACTTAAAGCACTCGGACAGATTATATTATAGATATTATTTGTGCTATCATTTTATTATCGTTAACAGGGGATTGACATATGGCTGTAAAAAAAATATTATCATACGGAACTGATAGTCTCAGGGAAAAATCAAAGGAAGTTTTAAAAATATCAAAAAAAATACAAGTACTCGTGCAAGACATGCTGGACACATTGTATGCAAATAATGGCGTAGGGCTGGCAGCACCGCAAATCGGAGAAAATGTCAGAATATTTGTTATTGATACCGCATCAGGAAATGAGCCGCTCAATCCGCGTGTATTTATAAATCCCAAAATAATTAAAAAATCCGGCGCAGTAAACAGCTATGAAGGCTGCTTAAGTTTTCCTGAAGCATATACAAATGTCAGAAGATATAGAAATGTTACGGTTAAAGCGACCGGAATGAACGGACGTCCGTTCATTCTTGAGGCTAAAGACGGTGATTTGCTTGCTCGTGCAATACAGCATGAATTTGATCATCTTGAAGGGATATTATTCATTGATCATTGCAGAAACAGATTCGAAGCGGATAAAATACTGGCAGAAAAAGGATTAGAGCCGGTTGACGAAAATTATTTGCTGGATGAAAAAGAACTTGAAGAAGAGATTGCAAAACATCCCGAACAAAATGAAAATAAATAATTTTAGCGGAGAACACAGATATTGATCAAAGCAGTTTTTATGGGTACCCCCCAAATAGCCGTTAACAGCTTAAACAAACTTTTAAATTTCAACGATCTGCAAATATTAGCAGTAGTAACACAGCCGGATCGCCCTTGCGGAAGAGGCAACAAAATTACGCCGCCACCGGTAAAAGAAGCTGCAATAAAAAACGGATTGACAGTCTATCAAACACCATCCATAAAAAAGGATATTCAATTAATCGAAACTCTAAAAGCACTGGAACCTGACTTTTTCATAACATTCGCCTTTGGTCAGATACTTACACAAGAAATTCTGGATATCCCTAAAATTGCTACAATTAATTTGCATGCATCTTTATTGCCGGCATACAGAGGAGCAAATCCGATCCAAAGAGCAATCTATAACGGTGAAAAATTAACCGGCATAACTACAATGATTACAGTCCTTGAACTGGATGCAGGTGATATTTGCCTACAGGAAAAAATCAGCATTGCAGAAAACATGACAGATGCGGAATTATCAAAAGTTATAAGCGATAAATCCCCATTCCTGATTTATCCGACACTAAAAGGATTGTACAATAAAACCTTAACCCCGACGGCACAACCCGATGACGGCATAACTATTGCAAAAAAATTTACAAAAGAAGACGGACTTATTAACTGGCAAAAATCTGCGATTGAAATACACAACCAAATCCGTTCAATGACAGTTTGGCCTTGCGCTTATACCACATATTGTGGTAAAATTATCAAACTGATTGAATCAGAGTGTATTGATGATGATGTCAACGCTCCGGGAGAGGTTTTGGAGATTACAAAAACCGGTATCAAGGTCGGGACGGCAAAAGGGACTTTGCTCATAAAAAAATTAAAACCGGAAGGTAAGCCTCTTTTGAATGCTTTTGCTTGGACAAACGGAGCTAAACTTAAATCAGGATGCGTATTTGTGTAAATTAGAGGTAACATGTTCACAAGGGGAATAAGAGGTGCAATTACTGTTGAGAATAACAACATTGATTCACTGAAATCTGCGACTATCGAACTTTTGTCAAAAATGTTGAGTGAAAATAATTTAAAAAGTAACGACATTTGTTGTGTAAATTTTTCACTTACAAAGGATATAAATTGTGCATTTCCGGCAAAATTTGCAAGAGAGGAATTGGGATTTGACACTGTCCCTATGGAATGTTATCAGGAATTAGATGTAGATAACTCGCTAAAAATGTGTCTGCGAATTATGATGCTTATAAACACGGATAAATCACCGTCAAAACTCGTGCATGTATATTTGAAAGGCGCACAAATATTGAGAAAAGATTTATCAACATAAGGTTTGTATAAACATTTGTTACGAATGAAACCCACAAGCGCAAATTTCATTCTTTAGATGTTTAATAGTCATGTAGTCTAGAAAGTCAGGTAAAAATGATTCAAAAAATTGGCAGTTGCCCACAAAACCCAAATCAAAACATCAGTTTCGGTGCGAGAAAATTGCCCACTAATGTTTCTTTATCCAAGAATGATATATTAACAATACTGAGTCATACTCAAAAAAAGAATTTGAATCATGATGTAGTAGAAGTTTGCCAAAGACTTACAGGACGAGAAAATATTACACCATCAGTGGTTCAACAGTGTTTTGATGCACTTGTCAAAGAAAATGAAATTTTTAGCACTATTGCACAGAGTATAAAAAATTGCCTCAAAACCAAGCCCTCGCCCGTTGAAATAACAAACAATATAATCAAACAACGTCAAAGATTAAACAGTGTTGTTATTTCTAAGCAAAATCCAAAATACAAAATGCGTCCGGTAAAGCTTGATGAGACTAAACTGGCACAAGAAGCAAAACTAATTGAAGAACAACACGCAAAAGAACTCGAAAGAGAAGCTCAAAGAGTTGCACAAAAGGAAGCACAAAAACGACTCGCTAAAGAAAAAGCTGCACAAATGGCATTTAGCAGGGCAAACCTTGACTATGTAAAGAAAATTTCCAACTCTAATGCCTACAGACCACCTCTGCCGCTTGAGCCGAGAGCAGTACGTGTTGAAAGACGTCTAAATGAACACGCTCAAAGACAGCTTGATCTGGAAAAAGCCTTTGAAGAATTAGATAAGCCTGAAAAAAGTTCCATTAAGCAAATTTTCAACGTACCTCAGTCCATAATACAAGAAGTTAAAGAGTCTGAACTAAAGCCGGCTACCGAATTTATTGGTTAGTGCATAATACAAGTAAATGGTTTATAAAAAATTAAGAGCCTTCGATTAATAATATTTTAATTAGAAGGCTTTTTAGTGCAAGATTGACTTAATCGAAAGAGGTATACAATCGACGATATCTTGAGCAAGAACACTGTATTCAGTCAGTTTTTCTGCTGCAAGTTCACCGCACAACCCGTGAAGAAAAACAGCGAGCTTCACAGCACCATCACAAGAAACACCTTGAGCCAAAAATCCGGTAATCATACCGACAAGCACATCCCCGCTTCCTGCTTTTGCTAAAGCAGAATTTCCTGTTGTATTAATAAAAATTTCAAAATTCGGAGTGCATATAACCGTACGATAACCCTTAAGCACAGTTAAACAACCAAATTTTTCACTAGCCGCCTTTGCTGCAGAAATTCTGTCTTCTTGAATCCTCTCAACATCACACCTAAGCAATCTTGATAACTCCTTCGGATGCGGTGTAATAATTGTATTAACTGGAAGTTTGCAAAAACCACTTTCTGCAACAGAATTCAGTGCATCTGCATCCATAACAATCGACGTGCTGCTATCAGCGAAATACTTAATAAAATCAGAAACAAACGCCATAACAGCAGGCTCAAGTGAAAGACCCGAACCTATTGAAACCACGTTATACCCGCCTAAAATCGGCACCAATTCTGCAAAAGAATCGCTTGCGATACATTTACTATAGGAATCACGCAGCTTAAAAAAAGTTAAATTCGGGGTTAATGCAGATATGTTGTTTATGACAGTTTCAATGGTAGCAAGAGAAACTAAACCAGCACCAACCTTAAGCGATGACACAGATGACAAATAAGCAGCACCCTGATAATTTAAACTACCTGCAATATTCAAGACTTTTCCATAACTACCTTTATTGGAGTCAAGCGTCCTGACCGGCAAAATATTTCTGATAAGTTCAGCACAAAGCTCAATATATCCAGACATACGCCCTCCCGTGCGCTAACTGTTTTGACGTATCGCTTCATAAACAACTATAGCAACAGAATTCGACAAATTCAAACTTCTTTGTCCCTCCTGCATGGGTATAGTTACGGAATCAGAAGGATTAGCCCTGAGCAACTCCTCGGGCAGCCCTCTTGTCTCGGGTCCAAAAACCAAAAAATCACCATCTTTAAATTTTACATCAGTATAAAGATTCTCTGACTTAGTTGTAAGATAATAAAAATTATTTTGTGAAAATTGTTCCCTGAGTTTGTCAAGAGATTCAACTCTGACAATATTTACGGAATCCCAATAATCAAGCCCCGCCCTTTTTACATGCCTGCTGTCAATAGAAAAACCGAGCTTACCAACCAAATACAAATCAGAATTAGTACAAGCGCACAATCTGGCTATATTACCTGTATTTTGAGGAATCTCAGGTTCATAAAGTACGACATTAAATTTATTTTTCATTTTCAACAAAGAACCTTCTGCTTTCAATGATAACAGGAATACCTCTCAAAACACAGAAAGCAACCGCTGCATAGACACAGAAGTGAGCGAAAGGACAAATAGCAACGCAAACGTCATGAAACACTTCCCACGCGTGCATTGTAGCCGCAGACATAGAAGAATCAGTCCCCATTAAAAACAACTTCAAATTAGCAAACGGAAAATAGCAAAGTATCATAAGCGCAAAAGCCAACGCCTTCGTAACAGCATATGTACCCCTTGAGAAATTAGAAGCAACGAGAAAATGTCCGATTTTAGACTGCATCATAGTACTCTTGCCAAAAGCTGTATAACCCTGTTCAAGAGCAATGCTTCTAAGACCGTCTGTAATAATTCCGCGAGTAACAACGATCAAAGGAATCCAAACCGGAATCCAGCCCAGAACGGCAAAAACGATCCAATAAATATTTTCTACAACTCTATCGCCCAAAATATCAAGAACAGCGCCGAATTTTGAAGTTTCGTTAAAGAGTCTGGCAACAAAACCGTCAAGTCCGTCAAACCATATCGCAATTATGGTAAGAAGAAATGCAGTAATATAACTTGCCGGGGTTTGGTAGAATAACAAGCATATTGCAATAAAAGCAATTATCATTCTCAATATTGTTATCGTATTAGCCATAAATTAACTCCTCACTAACTCAGAAGACAAAATACGTCTTGCATATTTAAACATTACTTTTTACTACGTGACAAAGCAAAATTAACCTCATCAAGCACCTTGGTTTTTTCACCAAGCATAATTTTTTCAGCTTCTTCAAGAACTTTGACGACAAAATAGCCATTTTGGCCGTCACTTCTGGCTTTTTTGCCATTTTCGATACATTTAATAAAATGCTCACACTCCAATTTCAGCGGTTCAATCTCTAAATAATCCAAAGAAACCGTACTACCTGAATTAGGTTTGCTGTTATGAAATACTTGAAGCTTATTTTCAGCAAGAGTATCATCGAACATAGCACTCGCCTTAGAACCGCGAATCATCAGATTAACTCTCTTTTGAGGATGTATCCAGCTGTCCGAAACATGCGCAACTGCACCGGACGGATACTCTATATCAATATGTGTAATATCCAAAATTGCATTACCCTCGGAACTTGCACCGACTGCAGAAATTACACACAACGGTTCTTCGCCGAGTATATGACTTATCATAGAAACATCATGCGGTGCTAAATCCCACATTACACTCCTATCATTTTTAAAATAATTAATATTCAAACGATCGCTTTGAACATACTTAATTTCACCCAGCTCACCGGACTCCACAATCATCTTTAAACGATTTACGGCAGGATGATACAACAACAAATGACCCACCATAAGAACCAAATCCTTTGCCGTCGCAAGATCATTGAGTTCCTTAGCCTCAGCACTGGTTGTCGCAATCGGCTTCTCTACATAAACATGCTTTCCCGCATTCAATGCAGCTTTTACAAGCTTAAAATGTGTATGACTCGGAGTTGCCACTACTATGCCGTCAATATCCGGATTTGATAACATTTCATTAAAATCTTTTGTCAGATGAACATTCGGAAAATCATTTTGAGTCCGTTTTAAATTCTCCTCATCCATATCACAGACTGTATCAAGATAATTCAAATTATAAAAATTTCTGACTAAATTCTTACCCCAAATTCCGGCACCAACTATACCAACTTTATATGTACTCATTTGTATTCCTCAAACTACTATTTAATTCATTATATCAACCCGAAAAGTAAAAAATCAAATTAATATTATATAAAGGTTACAATATATTTTCTAAAATTTCACAAACTGCATCTGACTTATTCAATGTGTAGAAATGCAATCCCTTTACACCTGCATCGATCAATTGTCGGCACTGATATGAAGCAAAATCAATACCCAGTTTTCTGGTATAGTCCCTATCATCCTTGTGTTTTTCGAGCTTGTCTATAAAGACTTTGGGTATAGTTACTTTGCAAAGACTAGTCATTTTAAGCAGTTGATTGTAATTAGTAACAGGAAGAATACCGGGGATTATCGGCACATTAATCCCCTCATCCGCACAAACTTCAACGAAACTAAAATATTTGTTATTATCGAAAAACAACTGTGTATAAATAACATCAGCACCCTTATCAACTTTATATTTAAGCCATTTTATATCATCTTCAAAAGAGCAAGACTCGTTGTGAGTTTCGGGATATCCGGCTACCGCAACCGACAAATCATGACCATCCTTAATAAATTCCACAAGTTCAGACGCATGCAAAAAGTCACGGCAAAATTCGCCGTCCGGAATATCTCCGCGCAATGCCAATATATTTTTTATCCCCAAACGCTCAATATTTGTCAGATAATCCTTTATATCCTTTTCAGAACAAGAAACACAGGTAAAATGCGGCATCGGATTAAGTTTCAATTCATCCTTAATCCGTTGAATAATATCAACAGACTGCTCACGATTACTGCCTCCTGCACCATAAGTTACCGAAACTAAAGATGGATTGTATTTTTTTAATACAGTCAACTCTTGTATCAAATTGTTCAGCTTATCACCATTTTGGTCGTTTTTCGGCGGAAAGACCTCATATGAAATTATAGGTCGTCTTTGAGTAAAGAACATATTTTCTATATAATCTTCTTTTGAATATATATCATTTAGATTTTTAAGCTGTTCAACCATTTATCGAAAAATAAATCTCTTTCAGTCTTTTTTTGCTAACATGTGTATAAAGTTGAGTAGTAGAGACATCGCTATGCCCCAGCAACTCCTGTACAACCCTCAAATCAGCTCCGTTCTCCAACATGTGTGTTGCAAAGCTGTGTCTGAGGGTGTGCGGCGAAATATGCTTATTCAGCAACTCACCTTGTTTTCTTATGAAAACATAAATATCTTGTCTTGTCACGAACAAACCATTTTCTTTTACTAAAAAGTGTTTCGTATCAAACTTGTACTTTTTCAGGATAAATTCACGCAATTTCATATAAGAAAGTATCGCCTTTTTCGCCTTATCACCGATAGGAATAATACGTTCTTTAGAGCCTTTTCCGAAACATCGGACATACTTTGCCTGAGTATCAATATTATTCAACTCGAGGTTAACAAGCTCAGAAACCCTTAACCCGGCGCCATATAGCAACTCAACGATAACAGCTCCTATCGTATCCAAATGATTTGAGAGAATTTTTTCAATCTCGGAAATCGAAACAACCTTGGGCAATCTTTTGCTCAACTTGGGCAATTCTATACTCAACGACGGATCCTGTTCGATAATTTCATTTGCTAACAACCACTTGAACCAGCCTCTGATTGCAGCAATTTTTCTTGTCACACTCGTCGCCGTGTATTTTTCATAATGCAGTTGTTTAATATAATAATTTATCTGAACTCTTCTTATTTCAGACAATTCATCGACACCATCAGAATTCAAGAACTCACAAAAAGCCAGCAAATCCCTTCGATAAGCATCAATGGTATTCTGAGACAATCCCCGCTCAACTTTTAAAGACTCCAAATATTCAGATATATACTGGATGAACATACTTACATTTTACATAAAATTTGATTATTTTAATCGACTTTTGGTACTAATTTACCAGATTGAGCCTATTATTTTTGGCAAGCTCATATTTTGTTTTCAACATTCCCTTCATAACAGCCTTAGCCTTATCCAGCTGGGGATCCTTATTATTCAAATAATCACTTTCGGTAAACTCAACCTCATAATCCGGTTCTATACCCTTTTTATTAATATCATACCCCTTGGGTGTGAGATATTTTGCAATAGTAAGATTCATACCTGTTTCATTAGGCAACGGATATATTTTTTGAATCATCCCCTTACCATAAGTTCTTTTGCCAATTAGAATTGCCTTTTTGTTATCCTTCAAAGCACCGCTCAAAATTTCAGAAGCACTGGCACTCGCTTCATCAATAAGTATAACCAACGGTTTATTTATTGCATAGGGTTTGACCTGTGCGTCAATCACAGACTGCTGATGGTTTCGATCCACAATGCTTACAATATGTCCTGAGGGCAAAAACATATCGGCAATAAATACCGCATTCGGCATAAGCCCACCTGCATTGCCTCTTAAATCAATAATTAATCCCGGACATTTCTCCGTCTTATTAAGTGCCGCAATAAACTCTGATGTCAAATCCGAACTTATAAAACTTGATATTTGTATATACCCGATCTTGTCCTCGATAATCGATGTTTTTATGTTTTTAATTTGAATTTCTTCTCTCAATATATTTTTTGTCAGCTTATGATTTTCTCTCATCAACTCCAAACTAACACTCTCACCTTCTTTACCCCTAATTAAAGCAGCAACATCACTCACAGATTTTCCAGCAACATTTTTTCCGTCAACTTTCAATATTAAATCACCGGCCTTTATTCCTTCTTCAAAAGCAGGCGTATCTTCCACAACACTAACGATTAGAACTTTGCCGGATGTAGAAATTATGTTGACCCCAATCCCGACTATTTTGGCATCTATATTGGTCGTCTGTTCCGAATATTCCTTCTTATCCAAAAATCTGGAATAAGGATCATCCAAACTTGCCAACATAGAGTTTATCGCAACAGACGCATCATCCGTCGTCATAATTTTGTCTACATACCTTCTGTTCCATCTCATCCAATCTTGCCCGTTCATCGTCGGGTCATAATATTTCGACTTTATTATCCGCCATGTCCTTAAAAATAAACGTCTGGGTTCCGTTGTCTGCCTATCAATCAACAAATCAGCGCTTAGATCTGCCTTTTTTGCATCAAATTTTGACTGTGCGTTTAGATAATTGAATATGATAAAACCGGAAAGAAAAACAATTAATAAATAAGCTACTTTTTTATACATGCTAAAAATTCTGTATACCGTCTTGTAATTATATACTAATTAAATACCTAAACATTTATAATAGCAAGCCATCTATAACTTACTGACTGAATTATTTTCCGTAAGGCAGCAATCTGTAACCTCCGCCATAAATTGTATCTATATACTCTTTGCCATCAGAAATCTTTTTTATTTTCGAGCGCAAATGTCTAATATGTACACGTATCGTCTCAACATCATCACCGGGCGAATACCCCCATATCTCCTGCAAAAATTTTGCGGACGAAACCATGTTTTCGTGATTTTGAACTAACAAATTCAAAATGTCGTACTCTATCGGCGTAAGCTTCGCAATTTTATCATTTATTTTAACAGAATACGTTTCCGGCAAAAGAGTTATATCTCCAACAGTCAACAGGTCTTTTTTTGTTAAAGATTCCGGCAAAGAATTTGTACGCTTCAAAAGTGCACGAACTCTTACCTTCAACTCTTCCATTTCAAACGGCTTGACCAGATAATCATCTACTCCTATGTCAAACCCCTTGACCTTATCTTCAAGCATGTTCAAGGCTGTAAGCATTAAGATCGGAATATTTTTTGTCGATGAATATTCACGAATCCTTTTTGCTACTGTATAACCGTCTACATCCGGCATCATTATGTCCAGTATTATTAAATCAGGTAGCTCCTGCTTCGCAAGAGCGTATCCTTGAATACCGTCTTGTGCACATAAAACCTCGTAACCGTTCAATTCAAGATTCACTTTCACAAGCTCGTTTATAGCTTCATCATCATCTATTACCAGTATCCTGTTCATCAAATTCACCTGAAATTTTCTTTACTGCTTTTGTAGGTTGCATATTGCTTAAAAAAAGTTAACAATATAGTAACTTATAAAAAATCCTTTAGTACTTTATATATTATTATACATGAATTACGGAGGGATACAGATTATTTAGAAAATTTAAGACCTTTTAGCAAATATTATTTTTTTTAGATTTTTATAGTATTATGTTTTTGATTGTAAAAACTACACTGTTAGAAAAGGAGATAAACAAATTGACAAACTCTATTGCGATTGAAAATGTTACACAAGCAACAACTCAACCTAAATTCTTAGGACAACACGTTTTAGCAGAATTTTTTGAATGTGACCCGAACATTTTGAATAATGCAGAGAAAATTGAAAAATTGATGATAGATGCGGCACTTGAGTGCGGTGCAACAATAGTACAAAAATGTTTTCATATGTTTAGTCCGCACGGTGTAAGCGGTGTAGTAATCATTGCGGAGAGCCACCTCGCAATTCATACTTGGCCTGAACTTGGCTACGCTGCGGTTGATCTTTTCACTTGCGGTGAAAAATGTGATCCTAAAATCGCTTATGAGTTTTTGAAAAAAGCTTTTTACTCTAATAAAGCATCTTTCTCTGAACTTAAAAGAGGTAAACTGGATAATATTACTTCAAAAGTTGCTGAAATACCTTTTGAAATAGCAAACCAGTTCTAAAAAATAATAAAATAACTAAATTTTAAGGTGAAAAAACAAAAAAGACTCAGTCAATGAGTCTTTTTTGTTTTAGTCCTAGAAACTTAATAACAAAGAAACAATCAATCGCTGAATCAAGGTAAACACAAAAAGTGCAATTATCGGCGAAAAATCAATGCCTGAAACAGCAGGAATTATCCTTCTAAAAGGTTCAAGCACCCAATCAGAAACCATTGCCATTGTTTTAAAAGGCTCATTATACCAGTTTATTGACGGTATCCAGGTCAAGAAAATTCTTGCAATGATAACCCAGAAATAAATATCAAAAATAAGATTTACAATACCTGCAATTTCTTCCACTTAACTATCTCCGCTAAACTCGAGAACAAGAAAGAGTCTTTGCACAATCACACTCATTTCGTTCTTCGGGAAGTTTTTCTATCAATTTGAACAACAAGTTTTTCAACTTATGATTATTTTCCTCAAAAACCTTCATAACAGCAGCATGCGAAACAGGTTCAACTTCTCCGACCAAACCTGCGTCATAATCTGTTATCAAAGAGATATTCAACGGACACATATCCATTTCCTTAACCAGATAAGCTTCAGGGAACTGTGTCATATTAATTACTTCCCAACCTTGAGAAGTAAAGAACTTAGACTCAGCCTTAGAAGAGAATCTCGGTCCGTTTATGACAACAACCGTACCGGTAGAATGGATATTAATACCTAGTTCTTTGCCGGTTTCTATAGCCAATTTACGCATCTGAGGACAATATGGTTCGGCAGCACTGACGTGTGTGACAATCGGACCATCAAAAAATGTAGACTTTCTGCCATCAGTCCAATCAACAAATTGATCACAAATAACGAAATCGCCGGGGGCAACATGTTTTTGCAAACTACCTGCAGCACATGGAGAAATGACCCTTTGCACACCAATTGATTTCATAGCCCAAACGTTAGCTCTATAGTTAATCAAATGAGGAGGAATAGTATGATTTCTGTTGTGTCGAGGCATAAAAGCAACTTTATGCGTTCCGATTGTCCCGACAAATACACTGTCGGAAGGAGCGCCATACGGTGTTTCAACTCTTATTTCTTCTATATTGTCAAGAAACTTATAAAAGCCGGACCCCCCAAAAACTCCCACATCTGCAATATTTTTATTATCCACGATTTTCTCCCCATCTGTTATGTACAATAATAGAACTATTATACATAAAAAACCAGCCCGATTATACTTAGTAAATCGGGCCGGTTAAAAAACTTAACGAATTTTTGTTTGAGAACTGAGGAACTCTTCCTCTTTTCCGCCGGTAGGTATACTCACCTTGCCGTCGTAATAAACTTCGATATTATATTCACCGTCATCTTCATCACCATTTACATCAACAGTAATCTCTTTTGGGGCATTTTCGCTAATAGCACCCTCAAGCCCGTACCATATTACACCGTTTGATGTAACAAAGTTAGGATTGTTTCTCGAACTGTTACCGCAATTTACATCACCAATGATGTTAAGTTTTTCAGCGGCAAAAGCACAAAGCGCATTCGCTGCAGTGACAGAAATTTCGGTACCCTGAACATCTACAACATATGCCGAAGAACCGTCAGGTGAAAGCGGGTCATGTCTAAAGTCCGCATTTTCTGTTGCTTCATATTCCTGATCATACTTGTTAGGGTCGTTTATCGTATCTGCGACAACCTGTTCCAGAGCATGATATGCCTTAACAAACATAACTTTTTCTTTATTTGGTGTAACCCTGTTCAAAGTTCTTAGCAAGAGTGCAACTATAACCCCTATAATACATAGTGCAATCAGTGCCTCTGCAAGTGTAAATGCTCTTTTCATATAATAACCTCTTAATTAAATTCTACTTAGAAAATTATATTTCATGACAATAAAAATTGCAAAATAAATACATCATCTGATTCATGAAGCCTTAAAGTCTTTGCCGCCGACGATCCTCAACCGTCTGGTCGGGCCTTCTCCAACGCTTTCAGAGGACAAGTTGTGTTGTTCAACCAATTCATGCTGCAATTTTCTTATTTGTTGATTCTGAGGTGACAGCTCTATGTCACAACCGTTTTCCAATACTTTTTTTATAGCTTCTTTTGTTTCATCAAGCGCTCTTTCCTCATCATCGACATAAACTTTATGCTCTCCATCAGATGCTTCAATTCCCAAGGCTTCTTTAAGAACTTTTTGAACTTGAGAGGTAGAATTTGAACGAACATAATATATGGGAAGCCTATAATCGTTAGCAATGCTCAATATTTTATTGCCACCTTTTGCAAAGTTTTTATGACAAATAATAATATCTGCATCATCAATATTTTTTGTTAATTCAGTATTCAAATTCAAGCGTTCAATAGCTTTTTCGACAATAGTTCTACTGACAGCATATATGTATATTTTCTTAAAATTTTTAACAGAATCAACATATTTTTGCCTAGAAAAGCTAAACTTCATACTTTCATTTGCATAATTGATTTTTTCATCAAGTTGATTGATTTTTTGCATAAGATTAGGTGAATCGGTAACAGATTGATCGACCTTTCTAATCTCAGGTTTAATCGGCCACCCGCGCAAAATACAATCAACAGCCTCAGCTGTATCAGGATAAACAGCTAAAGTGTTCCTGTCAATAATTTCGATAACGATATCAAACGTAGGTTGTTTTTCACGTTCCAAAACAGTTTTTTGACTGGCACGACGTTTTGCTTCATCATCACCAAGAGTAACTGACTGAATCCCTCCAACCAAATCCGACAATACAGGATTCTTTATAAGATTTTCCAAAGAATTGCCGTGAGCTGTCGCTATGAGCATAACTCCGCGTTCTGCAATGGTTCTGGCAGCCTGTGCCTCTGCCTCGGTTCCAATTTCATCGACAACGATAACTTCCGGTGTATGATTTTCAACAGCTTCAATCATAATGTCTTTTTGAAATTCAGGTTGAGTAACCTGCATTCTTCTGGCATGTCCAATAGCAGGATGGGGTGTATCACCATCTCCGGCAATCTCGTTTGATGTATCAACAACAACAACACGTTTATGCAAATCATCCGCAACAAGTCTGGAGATTTCTCTTAACTTTGTAGTTTTACCGACACCTGGCCTACCTAGAAACAGAATACTCTTATTTTGAACAACAAAATCTTTTATACAAGCAATAGTACCGGTAACGACCCTGCCTATTCTGCAAGTAAGTCCGACTATTTTGCCCTGCCTGTTTCTTATGGCACTAATTCTATGTAAGGTACCGGGGATACCTGAGCGGTTATCGCTTGTAAATTCCTGAACTCTGTCAGTAATATACTTTATATCGTCTTCTACAATATTATCTTCACCAAGATAATCTATATTACCATCAGCATGCCTTATCTCCGGTTGTCGCCCCAAATCCAAGACCAACTCTATTACGTCAGACAAAGAATCCTTATCTAAATATTTCGTAATCCTTTGGGGTAGAATCTCAATTAACCTATCCAGGTCACTGTGAAATTGCACGTTACTCATATTTTCCTTTCAATCGGCTCAACACTAGGGTCTTGGCTTATGACTCTCCTTTTTCTTTGTACCTTACATTATCATTATAACATTTTTTAACTTTTAGGGCATCAATATAAAGTACTACTGATGTAGTATATTTACATATCTTTATAAAAACAATCGCAAAAATTTACAAAGACAATCTCATACATATAGATGAAATTCAGATATAAAACTCAATTTTTTGACTTTTCTGCCGATATCATTAATGAATAACTATGTAAAAGTCATGAGGTCAAAATGAAGATAAAAGGCGGTATAGACTTCTTTGAAAACGGACTGACAACAAACGTCAGAGCAATGCATTTGCAGACAGAAATTCTGGGGATTTTGAATGCAAACATAAACGGTTTTGACAAAGTAGGTTATCAAAGGAAAGATCCAGTTGTATCATCCTTTGCAGAATACATAGGAGTTCACGCTTTATCGACAGCAGTAAGTGATGAAGTGGGCAGAATTTCAACAACAAACAACCCGCTTGATTTAGCAATCGGCGGCAAAGGTTATTTTCAATATTCTGGTCCGGACGGAACTAAATTAACAAGAGACGGAAGATTCAAACTTGACAGAAACGGTTATCTGTTGACCGGTGAGAATTTCAACGTACTGTCTAACAACGGAATGCCTGTCAAACTTCCTTTCGCTCCTGAAAAACTTGAAGACATAAAAATCAACAGAAATGGTGATTTGAGTGTCTTAAATAAAAAAACAGGAAAATTAGAATACGTAGCGACATTAGCGGTTGTTACCGACCAAGGCGTTGCAGTACTTGAACCAAATGTTAAACAAGGTTACAACGAATACTCAAACGTATCTATGAATACAGAAGTTTTAGAGATTATTCCGGTAAAAAGGAATTTTGAAGCTAACAGACAGATGTTCATATTGCAAAACAATAACTTGTCAAAAGCAATAAGTGAATTGGGTAAGACCTAATAGGAAGGTAGTTTATGTACAATTTACAAGGTTTAATAAGACGCGGAATAAACAATACAAATATGCAGTTTGAACGACTGGGTTATATCTCGAACAACATAGGAAACATGAACACAACGGGATATAAATCGGTCAGATTCGAACAAACACTTGATGAAAACGGTTATCTGGACGGTGTAGTAAGATATGATTACTCTACCGGTTCAACAATGAGGACAAAACGGCTTTTAGATGTTGCTCTGACGGGCCCCGGATTTATTCCGGTAACTTCACCCAATGGTGACGTTAAATATACCAGAGACGGTTCATTTAAAGTTAACAATGAGGGTTATCTGGTGACAAATGATGGATATCTGGTCGGTGACGGAATTAAAATCCCCGCAAACTACGAAAATTTAAGAATAAAAAAAGATGGTACGGTAATTATGCTTTCAAGAAGCAAGGATACGTCAGAAACCATCGGAAGAATACCGGTTGTGCAATTTCAGAATCCGGAAGGTTTGAAATCAGCAGAATATAACAAAGTGGTTGCGACAGATGAATCAGGACCGCCAATGCTTATAAAAGACCACCAATATATTGCACAGGGCAATCTTGAGAGCGCAAATACAAATTATATCGGCAATGTTAATGAAGTCCTGAGATTGAATGCATCAATGATTGCAAGTACAAGATTAATAAAAGTTGTTGATGAAATGTACCAAAAAGCCATAAACCTGACTCAATAACAGATAAGTAACAATAAATAGAAAATCAAAGGTAAAAAAATGTATACACCAAAGGACCCAATAGTAAAAGTAAATTTAATGATGGATCTGGTCTCACAAAGACAAAGAGCCCTGAGTATGAACCTTGCGAACATAGACACACCGGATTATGTAAGAAAAGACATAAGCTTTGATCAGTACTTGGGTACAATGAACAATCCATTGGAAACTGAACTTTCAATAAAACTTGGTCCATCAGGATTAATCGATGAGCAAGATGTCGGAGTTGATCCAACCTATGAATTGGAAGAAATGCAAAAAATGTCCATTATGTATACGGTTGCAACAAGAAGAATGTCGAATATAATAACACAAATGAAAACTGTTGTTAACGTCGGAAAGTAAGCTGACGGAGGTGTAAAATGAGTATTTTAGAAACAATGAGCATCGGACAAAGAAGTATAACTGTCCACGGAAAAAGAATTAAAGTCCACGCAAAAAATATTGCAAATATGGACACACCAAATTACGTCAGAAAAATACCGGTGCTCAACGCAACAGATGACATCTCATTTCACGGCTTGCTAAACGTTATGAAAGAGGATGTATTCGGAACAGGAACACTTCCGTTTTTACAAGGTGGAGTCGCATTCACAGGAATCGTTGAAGATCCGACACTTGGTGAAAGATTGTATAAACCAGGACACCCCGACGCAGATGCAAACGGATATGTCAGAGCATCGAACGTTAACCCAATGGTAGATATAGCAGACGCAAACATTGCTCAAAGAGCATATGAAGCTAACCTTGCAGTAATTTCAATAGCAAAGAGCATGGCGCAAAGAGCAGTTGAGATAGGACGATAGTAAATGTTTTCACCCAAAATTCAAGCTTTCATAGATGACGGAGGAAAAGAAGCTGCACTTCAAAGAGCGCAGCAGCTTAAAAATCACGTTGCAAGTATTGAACGACAGCTCAACCCTGAACTTGTTAAAAAGACTGACAAGCCAAGCTTTTCTGAAATGCTTAAAGAAAGCAGAGGTGGCATTCCCGCTTTTAGAGCAGAAAGCAAAAATCCATTCCAATCTGCAACAAAATTGACTAACTCAGTAGATATAAAAGCAACTAATCCGACATCAAATATTAAACTGAGCCAAAACCCGTCTCGAGTCCAGCTGTTAAATATGATTTCACAAATTAGCAAAAAATATGGAGTTGACGAAAAACTTGTTCAAGCAGTCATCAAACAAGAATCAGGCTTCAACCCAAAAGCTGTTTCACACTGCGGTGCCCAAGGTTTAATGCAGCTTATGCCGGCAACAGCAAAAGGACTGGGCGTTAAAGATCCGATGAACCCGGTTCAAAACGTAGATGGCGGTGTTCGTCACTTAAAGGGTCTGCTTGCAAGATACAACGGCAACCTTGTTCTCGCTCTTGCAGCATATAACGCCGGTGGCGGCAACGTCGATAAGTACGGCGGCGTTCCACCATTTAAAGAAACTCAAAACTACGTACGCAGTATTTTAGCTAATTACTTAGGATAAGGTAATAAATATGATCGAAAAGAAATTTGCACCGAATGTAAACTTATTTGAAAGAATACAACCAACAAAGTTAAATACAGGTATAAGCTATGACATGTCTCCAATGCGTCTAAACAGAATGGAGAAACTTGAAACCAATGACTTCAAGGCTGTTTTTTCGGGTCTAATCGAAAACTTTAATCAGGAACTCAATGCCCCGGATCAACTATTGAAAGATGCAATGCAAGAAAGTTCCAATGTCGATATTCATGACGTTATGACAGCAATGGCAAAAGCCGAGGTCGGTGTTACTGTTGCAACGAATATTACAACCAAAATAGTTCAAGCTTACGACAAAATTATGCAAATACAGCTCTAATTGTTCTAACCGAACTAAAAATTATCTTGCACAAATAGTCCTTGCAACCTGTACTCCCGAAGCCGAAGCTTGAATAAGACCTCTTGTCACACCGGCTCCATCACCGATAGTAAACAGGTTTTTAACTTGTTCAGTTTCTAATTCATCAGTCAATTTCACACGACCTGAATAGAATTTAACCTCAATACCATACAAGAGCGTATATCTTGAAGCTACACCCGGAGCAATTTTATCCAACGCCATTAACATCTCAATTATTGCAGTCATTTGTCGGTAAGGCAAAACTAAGCTCAAATCACCGGGAGTTGCACACTGCAGCGTCGGTGTAATTACACTGTTCTTTATCCTGTCAGGCGTAGAACGGCGTCCGTCAAGCAAATCTCCAAATCGCTGAACCAAAATTCCGCCGGAGAGCATGTTTGCAAGCCTTGCTACATGCTGACCGTATGCAATAGGTTCTTTGAACGGTTCTGTAAATTTTTCACTTACAAGCAGCGCAAAATTTGTATTTGCCGTCTTTTTGTTAGCATAACTATGTCCATTAACAGTAGCAATACCGCTGTAATTTTCAGCAACAACTTCACCATATGGATTCATACAAAATGTTCTTACCTCGTCACCAAAGGTCGGAGAATAATAGATAAGCTTTGATTCATACAATTTATCAGTAATCGGTTGAAACACAGGAGCCGGCAACTCAACACGAACACCGACATCAACAGCATTATTCACCATGCCTATTTTATTTTTAGAAAATTCTTTAGTAAGCCAATCCGCACCTTCTCTACCGGGCGCAATAATTAAATATTCGGCAAAAATCTTTTCATTGTCTTGAGTAATAAAACCCTTAACCTGACCATTTTCAACTATCAGACTATCCGCAATCTTGTTATTTAATATAGTAACTCTTTCATCAAGATAATCCTGCATATTTTTCAAAACACCAAGACTTCTTTCAGTGCCGAGATGTCTGACAGGTGAATGCACAAGCTTCAATTCTGCAAGTGTAGCAGCCCTTTCAATATCGGCAAAATCATCCCTGTTAGTACCAAAAACCTCATCAGTAGCACCGAATTTCAAATACAGATCATCAGTGTATTTTATCAACTCTTCAACTTTATTGCGAGGCAAATAATCAGTCAAATGTCCGCCAACATCAGGAGTAAGCGTTAACTTTCCGTCAGAAAATGCACCTGCGCCGCCCCAACCACACAGCAAACCGCATTTTTTACAATTCGGACATTTTTCATAACCCTCTCGAAGAAAGCACTTGCGTTCTTGGATTTTCAACCCTTTTTCCACAATAACAACTTTCCACTCCGGTTTTAATTTTGTGATCTCTAAAGCAGCAAATATTCCGGCAGGACCAGCACCAATTATCGCAACATTATACATAAAACAACTTCCTTAAATTCCCAATATCTAAACATACAACTCAATCATAGCTCAAACAAAAAATCTTTGTAACATAAATAAAAAAAGCCACAAAAAATGTTTACAATTTCTAAGAAAAGAAATGTCCGCGCTTAGAATCGAGAGTAATTTTATCAAAAGAATAGAGTCGAGCAGGGCGCTTTGAGCCTGATTTCGTAAACTCGTTTAGTTCTTTCAAAATAGCTGAAGCCAAAAATTTCTTTCTAAAATTACGTTTATCCAACTTTTTGCCGAGTATCAACTCATAAGCTTTTTGCAACTCAGTTAACGTAAACTTTTCAGGCAACAACTGAAACGCAATCGGGCAGAATTCTAAACGTTCTCTGGTTCTTTTTAAAGAGTATTCAATGATCTCCTTGTGGTCAAACGCAAGTTTTGGCAAATTATAAACAGGATGCCATTGTACCTCGGTAATTTCTGAATTATCATCAAACGACAACACAATGTCATCGGAACGAATAAGCGCAAAATATGCACAGGTTATAACCCTCGAATCAGGGTGTCTTAGAGGATCACCAAAAGTATACAACTGCTCTAAATAAATGTTTTGTACGTTAGTTTTTTCTTTCAAAATCCTTAACGCAGCAGCATCTATCGTCTCTGATATGCGAATAAATCCTCCGGGAATCGCCCACTTGCCCTTAAACGGTTCATGTGCACGTTTAACCAGCAAAACTTTTAGCTTCTCATCCTCTATTGTAAAAATAACTACGTCGGTAGTTACCTCATGTGTTTTCGTTTCTTTAAACATTAATTCCTCAACCTTGATACAATTTTAGAATAAAAAAAAGCATTTTGTAATTATGAGATTAAAATAAATTTACAAAATGCTTTTTTAAATCTATATCGCCTCAGAAAGTGACGTTACCGGTAACTCCGGATTCGACGTTTCCTCATTCACCTTCTTGATAACATTTTCAGTCTTATCCATCGTCAAGGAACTTTGATTAACACTTTGAACTGCTTTTTGTTGATACTTTGTCATGGCCGGATCAGGATTTGCTTTGAGTTGATTGTATTCACTCATTATTTTATTGACAAACCTTTTCGTTTCAGCAAAAGGCGGAACACCTTTATACTTAGAAACATTACCGGGTCCGGCATTGTAAGCAGCAAGCGCCAACTCCATCGAGCCGAATTTTTGATACATCATCTTGTAATAAGCAAGACCTCCACGTATGTTATCACTCAGATAATACGGGTTATACCCCAAACGTTTTGCGGTAGACGGCATCAATTGAAAAACACCAACAGCACCGCCGGGGCTTCTTTTCTCATGAACAAAACCTGACTCCATTTTTGCAATGCTTAATCCTAATGCCGGATCAATTCCCATCTCTAACGAGTGCTTAACAATATACTCCTTGACGGTCACTTTTGATGCCGGTTGCGAGTTTGCTTGTGTGGGATTTGCTAAAATACAAAACATGAATAGTAAGGTTATTGTTAGTAACTTTCTAATCAAATTGTAATCCTCTTTTTGTAAATCTCAGGGTAACACTTCACTTTGTGAAGATGTTGAACTGAACATTTCGCGGGTTTGACAGACCCACTAATCTGGCCAGTGGTAATTTTTAACTTCCTGTACATAGTACTACATAAAAATTAAAAATCAAGTTCAGGAGATTTGCCTCAACTAATGATGCCCTCATATCAAGCTTTTATCTCCTACAATAAAGTTTGTATCATTGTTACGTTTTTTTAATTATCCAAATGTTGATACTTTATGATAATATAAATCTTGAGGAAAAGATTAATGCCAAGAAAAAAGATAGTAGAAGTAGTTCTTGATGTAGAAACAACAGGTCTGGACTATACTAAAGAAAGAATTATTGAATTTGCAGCCGTAAAATTGGTCAACGGCGTAATAAAAGACCGATACGAAACTCTGATTAATCCACAACAACACATCAGAAAATCGAGCATTGCAGTTCACGGTATAACTCAGGATATGGTAGCAGATGCACCAACCGAAGAAGAAGTCATGCCTCAAATATTTGAATTTATAGGTGAATACCCAATAGTTGCCCACAATGCAATTTTTGACTACAGTTTTCTCAATGAAGCCTCAAAACGACTCTATAACAAGGAATTGACAAACACAAGAATCGATTCACAATTCCTCTTTAAAGAAATATATCCCGACCTAGAATCACACGGATTGGAAAATCTTATGCTCAAATTCAATGTTGAATTTGATACAAGACATAGAGCAATGGCTGATACACTCGGGCTTGCCATGGCATATCCGAAATTGAAAAAGCTCTACGACAAAAAATACGACTGGCAACTAAAACAAATCGATAACATAGATTACCTCTTTGAAAGATATTTGCGAATACAACAGGCAGTTCAGACCATGCAATCCGAACTTCAGGATTTAAAATCAATATTTAAGCTCTACTTTGAAGAAGGAGGAGAGCCGATTACAGCTGTAACCGGTGAGACACTGCTATACCAATCAAAACAAAGTTTTGGTTACGATTTTATACAGATTAAAGATATACTTGACGAAATAGGTTGCTTGCCTAAAGCTGTAAAGCTTAATAACGGATTTGTAGACAGGCTCGTCTGCGGAAAAAGTCTCGACGAAGAAACCCGTGAAAAAATTAAACAAGCAAGATTGGACTTTTCTGAAACAAGAAATATTCAAATACTAAAGCCCGACAGAAACAGGTAAGCAGTATAACCTAAAAATTTTGCAATAAAAAAGGCTTCTGTAAAAGCCTTTAAAATTCTGTTAGTCTAGTAATTGCCTGAGATTCCTGTAATATTTTTTATGCGATAAAATTTGTTCCAAATCTTGTTGCACCGAGGAAGAAACACTCTTCAAGCATTGTATCTATGCTCGTATATCTTTTTCTCGGCGGTTGCTTTGCTGCTTCAATAAGACCTTCTTTTGTATCTTTATATTGTGTTGCTATTGATAAAGTATAGTTTGCGAATGGGTTGGTAATCATCTTTTCTCTCTTTTCTTATTTATCTCTCGTACTTATATAAACAAATTTTATATATAAAAATTGTCTATTTTTTATATACTTATCTTAATATTTTGTTACAATAATTTCTAAAAACCTTTTGTGCTAGAATGTAAGAGAAAACAGTATAAGTAAATGGAGTTTTAAAATTATGACAGAACTTTCACCATTACAAAAAGCCAGACTGAAGTTTAAACCGGTACTTCCAGCGACCTTGGCAGCAGGTATAACGAATTTAAGTCTTATTGAGGGCAATGCCACTGAATCAGTAGCGGATCAAGAACAAATCCAAAAACTTTTTCCGAATACATACGGCAAACCGATGGTAACATTTGAAGGTACAGCAAGCACAACAACATTTGAAACAAAAAATGTCGGTGTAATATTGTCAGGCGGACAGGCACCCGGAGGACACAACGTAGTTGCGGGTATATATGATGCCTTAAAACAAGCAAATCCGGAAAACAAACTATATGGATTTTTAGGTGGTCCTGCAGGTATTATTGATGGAAAATACATAGAATTGACCGACGAAATAATCGATGCCTACAGAAATACAGGCGGATTTGACATAATAGGTTCCGGAAGAACGAAATTGGAGACAGAAGAACAATTCCAATCTTCCTGGGAGAACTGCAAAAAGCTCAACATCACAGGTATAGTAATAATTGGCGGAGATGATTCAAATACAAACGCAGCAATGCTTGCAGAATGGTTTAAGTCAAAAAATGCAGGTATACAGGTAATAGGCTGCCCGAAAACAATTGACGGTGACCTCAAAAACAGCCAGATTGAAATCTCATTCGGATTTGATACAGCGACAAAAACTTACTCAGAGCTTGTCGGAAACATCCAAAGAGACGTTAACTCAGCTAAAAAATATTGGCACTTTATTAAATTAATGGGAAGAAGTGCAACTCACGTAGGACTTGAAGTTGCATTGCAAACACAACCCAATATTACGCTAATATCAGAAGAAGTTGAACAAAAATCAATGTCGTTGAGTCAAATAGTTGACTATATGGCAGACATCATTGTAAAACGTTCAAAATTAGGTAAGAACTTTGGTGTAGCCCTTATACCGGAAGGACTTATTGAATTTGTACCCGAAATGAAAGCAATGATACAAAATCTCAATGATCTTATGCCTACATTGGAAGAGGATCCAAACTTTACACAACTGACAAGCGGAGTTGAAAAAGAAGCGGTAATTGAAAAGAGATTAAAAGCGGAAAATGCAGCGGTATTCCGTTCATTGCCGGCAATGATCAAAGCCCAATTACTAATGGACAGAGACCCGCACGGTAATGTACAAGTATCTAAAATAGAAACAGAGAAATTGCTTATTGAAATGCTTAAAATAAAGCTCTACCAAATGAAGCAAGAAGGTGTATACACAGGCAAATTCTCAGATCAGTCACATTTCTTCGGATATGAAGGCAGATGTGCATTCCCGTCGAATTTTGATTCAAATTATTGCTATGCATTGGGATACAACGCATTTGCATTGATACAATTCGGATTGACAGGATATCTTTCTTCAGTAAGAGACTTGACTAAAGCACCACAGGATTGGATTGCCGGCGGCGTGCCTCTCACAATGATGATGAACATGGAAAGACGTCATGGTCAAATGAAACCTGTTATCCAAAAAGCACTGGTAAAACTTGATGGTCCGGTATTTAAAAAGCTTGAAGCAAACAGAGAAAAATGGGCACTGGAGGATCACTACGTATTCCCCGGAGCAATACAGTACTTTGGACCTTCGGAAGTAGCTGATATAACTACTCAAACATTAAAACTCGAACACGAAGCTTCATTGAGTTTGGTGTAAACAGTTAATACAAATTAAAAAAAGAAAAATGCTCTGCTCAGGCAGGGCATTTTTGTTAAAAAATCCCTCGAATATATGTGTTAATCTTCAAATTATTTGATACGATAAACAAGTGTAGTAAGTTGAGGTCTATCGTGCAAAATATAATAAAAAAAGAAATAAAATATCCGTACCTGACAAAACCCGTTGTCGTATATGAACGAGAATGCGGGCATAAGATAGTATTGGCACATAAAGAGGGTGAACTTGTTAATGTAAGCACTTGGGTCAAAACGGGTTCTATAAATGAGACAGATGCAAATAATGGAATTTCACATTTTTTGGAACATCTAATGTTCAAAGGGACAAGTAAATATCCAGCCGGATATTTTGACAGAACACTCGAAGCTAAAGGCGCAATTGTAAATGCAGCAACCTGGAAAGATTATACATACTATTATGTAACCTTGCCCAAAGGTGAAAATTACAAGAATTTAAATCTGGCAATAGAATTACATGCCGATATGATGTTGGATCCGATACTACCGGAAAACGAGTTGGGTCATCCTTTTGACATAAGTAAACCTGAAGAAGTAAGTGAAAAAAGAGAACGCCATGTCGTAATCGAAGAAATACGAATGAGAGAAGACCAGCCCTGGACAAAGGTGTATAACGCAGTAAATAACGCAATGTATCAGAAGCATCCGTACAAAAGAGATGTCATAGGATTTGCGAGTACAATTGCATCAATCCCGAGAGATACGATCATGGATTATTACAAAACACATTACACACCGAATAATATGACAACAATCATAACCGGTGAATTCGATAATGATACGATATTAAAAAAGGTTATAGCTGAATTTGACTTTAAGGGAAGAGAAAATTATCAAAATCCGGCATTTGAAATTGATTCTCCAAAAGGAGAAACCGGATACATTCAAAATACTGCAAAGATTAATACTGGATTCGCAATAATCGGATATCTTGGACCGTTAGCCTGTAACGTAAAAGAAAACATAGCACTCGAAATGGCAAACATAATTTTAGGTGACGGACAAAGCTCACGGTTATATCAAAATTTAATTGAAAAAGCTACAGAAAACATTTTCAATATAGTCGGTTCTGACTATTACAGTTTCAGGGATGGCTCAAACTTCTTTGTACAAGCAAATTTTAACCCTGATAAAAAAGAACAGGCTATTGAATTACTAAAAGAAGAAATCGAAAAGCTTATTAACGGCAATATATCCGAGCAGGAGTTTAACAAGGCCAAAAAGAAATTAAAAGCAGATTTTGCAGAAAGTGCTGAAACCGTTTCGGATATATCAGAAACCATCGGCTATTATATGACCGTATGTAATAGCTTAGAACTTGTTGAAGAATATCTTGAAGTGCTTGAAAATTATACAATTGAAGAACTGAAAGAATATATAAAAAAATATCTTCCTGTCAAATACGCAGTAATATCCGTATTGATGCCGGAGGAATAGGGGAACAGATTATGAATAAAATATATTTAAAAAACGAAATACCAGCAATTTTGAAAGAAAATAAATCAACCCCAAGAATCTCAGTCTGCGTATATATAAAAATTACCGAAGCAGAAAAAAAAGCGGGCGAATATTCCTTATTAAATAGGTTGTTTCTTCAAGGTACAAAAAAAAGAACCTCAGAAGAATTGGCACAGGAACTTGACGAAAACGCTATTGAATGTTACAGCGAAATGAAATGCGACTTCATAAGATTTAAACTCCTCTGCCTCAATGAGGATTTGGAAAAAGGGTTGGATATTCTGTCAGATATTATACAAAATTCAACGCTTGATGAATTTGAGAAAGAAAAAATAAAATTGAGCGGAGAAATAACAGCCGAATTAGACTCACCAAAGTCGAAAGCAATGGATGCATTTTACAAAAATTTCTACGAAAATCATCCGTACGGAAACACTTACACAAGAGTGCTTGAAGAACTTGATAATATTGACAAAGACGAAATAAAAACCTTGTATACAAATCTTTTGGAAAATTCACCAAAGATTATAAGCGTAGCGGGCGATTTTGAGGGTATAAATATTGAAGAATTACTTGAGAAGTATTTTTCAAGCTTAAAAAACAGCACAAATACAAATCAAAATATGCCGGTACCCGAGTTGAAAGAAAAAAAAGTTATAAAAATAGAAAAGGAAGATGCATCGCAAGCACAAATTATACAGGGCTGGATGTTCCCTACAATTAACAGCGAAGAATATCCGGCAATATTGCTGTTAAATACAATTTTGGGTGCAAGCGGATTGTCATCAAGGTTATTTGTAGAACTTAGAGATAAAAAAGGGCTGGCATATGTTGTCAGAAGCATGTATGAAACATTTAATAAATCGGCCTGTTTTTCAGTTTATATAGCAACAGAACCTAAAAATATAAAGACATCTTTGCAAGGTTTCAAAATAGAACTTGATAAAATTAAAAACGAAATTATGCAAGAAGAAGAGCTGGAAAACGCCAAAAATAATCTTATTGGAAAACGAGAATTTTTTACGGAAACAAACTTACAACAGGCCTCATTAATGGGCTATCACGAGGATAAGGGACTCGGATATAACTTTGAAAAGGAATTGATAGAACGAATAAAAAAAGTTACAGTTAAAGAAATTCAAGAAATTGCCGATAAATATATTAAAGAACCATCAGTTCTTACAGTTTTAGCACCGAAAAAATACTTGGAGATAGAATAGCGCTATGAGTAAACTTGCAATTGACACAAAAGTACAGATTGAATTTTTAACAAATGCAAAACACAAGATGTTTTTAGATTGTTACGTAGAAACATCAGAAAAGGACAGAATGATATTAAAATACCCGTCCAAAGGTGATGAATACAGCGACTATCTAAAAGAAGGTACAAAGGTCAAAGCGTTTATATACACGTATACAGGAATATGGATTATAAGCTCGATGATAATAGAACCGCCTAAAGACGGACTATTAACGTTGGAATTCAAAGAGGAACACCAAGTTATCCAAAGAAGAAAATATTTCAGAATATTTTTTGTAACGGATCTGTACATATACCTGCCGGATAAAAAAATAAAAACCGAAACCATCGACATAAGCGGAGGCGGAGTAAGATTTTTGTCAGAAGAAGCAATAAAACAAGGTGAACAGTACAATGCGGTTTTAGTCCTGGGTGAGAATCAGGAAATTCCTGTTATGGGACGAATACTGAAGAAGAGTCCGGCAAAGCCCAAAGAGTACGTCATGGAGTTTACGGCAATTATAGAAAAAGAACGCGAAAAGATTATAAAAAAATGCGTGCTAGTTGAACGCGAACGAAATAAAAAATTCTAATTAGAAATAAACTAATTTGCAATATAATAAAGACTCAATTAAAATATTGAAGTGGATATGAGCATTAATGAACAGTACAGACAATAAAATAAAAAAAGATATAGATAAGTTTTATAAAACCGGCAACCTTCAAAAAGCAATCGAATGTTGTCAGTGTGCATTGACCAAAGATCCGACCAATGCGGAGTTACACGTAAGACTCGGTGACTTATATTTCGAATGGCATCTGGATATTCATCAAGCAAAACAATATCTTGACGAAGCAATAACAGAATATCAAAGAGCGCTGGAGTCATACATTGATTCAGCAGAAATATACTACAAAATAGGCATGGCATTTTTTCATAAAAATGAAATAGACAGAGCTATTAACTATTTTAATCTGTCATTGGAAAAGAATCCGAAAATGTCTGATGCATACTATATGATAGCCTGCTCGCATACGAAAAAAGCTCACTTTCAAGATGCACTTGAATTTGCACAAAAAGCAATCGAGATCTCACCGTTATGCTCATCCAGAGCACATTTTCTGGTATATAATCTTCTGCGCGTAATGACAGTTAAGGGTTATAAAATATCATTTAAACAGAAAAAAGAATTATTAATGGCAATTCTAACCCTACCCTTTGACAGGTTGGCAATAAAAAACGTGCTAAGAATGCTTTCGTATTTTCAATTTTTGCCGGTACTATTAAAAGGATGGTACATAGTATCAACACAAGGAGTGGAAAAGGCGCTTGAAGTATATAGAGGGGCAATAGAAAAGGCACCCGGATTCGGACTTTTGTACTGCATACTGGGTGATATATACAGAGCACTCGGCAGATTTGAAGACGCAATATTGGAATACAAAATGGCAATTATGTTAGATAGCCTTAATATTACGGCATATCGCTCATTGTGTCTTGTATATGAAGAATTGGGTGATTTTGATAATGCAATTGATTCGTACAAAAAATTGATAGAAATACAACCCAATGCAGCAGAATATCAGAGCAACCTTGCCAATATATTATACCTAAAAGGAGAAGTAAAAGAAGCAATTGGCTACTATCAGAATGCAATTTCATTAAACCCGAATCCGGCATGGACGAGTGTAATTGCGCAAACCCTCGGATACGTGTTTCAAGAGGGGGAAAAGAATACAGACGCAGCAATAAGCGCATATCAATGCGCATATCTTCTCACCCCAACGGATATAGATATATTTGTAAATCTGGGCAGCGCATTTTATGATAAACAAGAGTATAACAATGCCTTGACAATATACAGAAGAGCACTGGAATTAGATCCGACAAATGCAAAGATACATTGCAACCTTGGATTCTTACACTGGGGTAAAGGAGATATACAAGAAGCAATGAAAGAATACGAATTGGCAATTAAATATGATCCGTCATACGACATTGCATATAACAATTTAGGTGTTATATATCTTGATGATCTAGGCAGAATTCAAAATGCAATAGAATTGTTTGAAAAAGCAGTGGAATATAATCCCAATTACGCACTAGCATACTACAATCTGGCAAGATCCATAGCAATCAGAGGCGATAAAATAGAAGCAGCAAAATTATATCAAATAGCAATGGATTTGAATAACGTAACAAATGAACTTGACCCTCAAGAAATAAAAGAAAAAATTCAGAATTTATTTGACTAGGACTCTCAGAGAACGCAGGAATCAAATGAAATATATAAACGAATTAAGAGTATATTATGCTGATACGGATGCATACAAAGTTGTGTGGCACGGCGCATATCTCAGATGGATGGAAGCGGCAAGGGTTGAATTGACCAACAAAGCCGGTCTGGATTTGAAATTAATGCAGGAAAACTTTGATGTAATGCCGGTTGTTGAATTAAACGTTAAATATAAAATATCAGCAAAATTAGATGACATACTGGTCATAGATACAGAAATAAAAGAAGCCGGACCGACAAAGATCGTTTTTTCTCAAATAATAAAAAACAAAAACACAGGTGTAATAAACTTAACAGCAGAAGTCACCTGTGTCGCGGTAAACACCCAAAGCGGAAAAATGTATAGAAAACTTCCGGACTACATTCTAACAGCACTTAATAAAAAAGATTAAAAAGATTCATTAAGTGCAGGATTTGAGTTTTTAGAAGAGGAAATATCTGAATTAACAGCTCCTTCTTGAAGTTCAGATTTATTCTGATCGGCAGAAGGCTGAACCACCTTAATACCCATATCAGTAAGCGCTTTTCGCGCTTTCGGTGCTAATGCAGTGTCAGGAAAATTTTCAAGAATAGTTTGATAACACTCAATAGCCTCTGTACGATATTCTCTTGCACGATATAAATTACCTGCTTTAAAATACAAAGGAGCCAAGGTCGGATCAGGCGCAAGAAGCATCTGATTGTCTAATTTAATTTTGATATTAATCATAGAAGAATTTTCTTCGGGCGAAAAAAGCGAAGCGGAATAAACCTTTTTTGTAAGATTATCAATAGTATTGGACATGCCTGTTAACTCTTCTTGCGGAATAGCAGCAGGACCACGTTTAGAACGTCTGGCAGCCTCAGAATCCTTAGCAGCAATCGCAAAAATAATAACGCCGATAATTAACAATACCAATATTTTTTTCATAATCCCTACTCCACAGCAATAAGATTACTTAACATGATAACATTGTACGATAAAAAATTGATTTTTGCCCTCAATTAAATGTACTATAAATTTATGAAAAATTTAACGATGGAAGAGAAAATATACAGAATGTTCATTCTCGGAATGAACGGAGAAAAACTTGAAGAGAATCCTAACTTAATAAAAGCGCTGAGAAAGGGGCTTGGTGGAGTAATATTTTTTACAGAAAATATAAAAACAGCTCAGAGCTTTAAGAAGCTAATTACAGACATAAAGGGAGCGTCAAAATACGCTAGCTTTTTATCAATAGACCAAGAAGGCGGCAGAGTAGAGCGGACAGAAAATATCCACAATGGTAAAAAGTACTTGTCAGCAAAAGATGCCGCCGAAAAAGGAGAGTTATTTGTAAAAGAACAATCGAAATTAATAGCAGAAGAGCTCAATTCCTATGGTTTAAACATGAATTTCGCACCTGTGCTGGATGTTAATACAAACTACCAAAATCCAATAATAGGAAGCAGAGCTTACTCTGATAAACCTGAACTTGTTGCAAAATACGGAAAAATTTTTATGAATGAGTTGATGAAAAAAGGAATAATCCCCGTAGCAAAACATTACCCAGGACACGGCAATACAAAAACTGATTCACACACAACACTTCCAGAAGTAGATTTAAAATTTGAGAATCTAAAAAAAATTCATATAAAACCATTTGAAGAACTAATAAAAGATGGCATACCAGCAATAATGGCAGCACATGTACATTATCAAGCCTTTGACAGAATAAGAATCCCTGGCTCAATTTCACCTAACGTGCTTGGTTATCTCAGAAATGAATTAAATTTTGAAGGTCTGATAATTTCAGATGACATGATTATGGGCGGAGTTAAAGATTACACAGCAATAGATGCTTGTTCAAGAGGTATAAATGCAGGAATAAATACATTTATATTCAGAAATTCAGACAATGAAACAATAGAAGTCATAAATGAATTAATAAAAAAAGTTAAGAACAAAGAGATCGACCCGAAAAAAATAGATTACGCGATAGAAAAAATTGAGCATATACATAATATATTGAGGATAGAGAATTAAAATACAACAAATGTATACAAAAATGTAACAAAGTTGTAATAAACTCGAATAAGAATTAAAGTTTTTATATATTATGCCGATAAATAAATTATAGGACAAAGAGGGTGTACTATGCTCGAATTTTGTATAAAAGATAAAAAACAAAGAGGCTTTTCACTGGCAGAAGCGCTTATAACGCTGCTAATAATTTGTATAGTAGTAGCATTAACAATGAATATGATGAGCAAAAACAGAAAGTTCAAAAAGAAAACAGGTGAACAAACAACGTGGGCGTGCACGATAGATCCTACAACAGGTGAACATAAAGTAATAACAGATGATCCACAAACAGGAGAATCAGACGGCGAGTCTTGCACATTTATTCCACCCCAAAATGTAAGTGAATTTACAGTTCTAGCAATAGGCGGAGGCGGCGGCGGAGCATCAGGTTCGTCATCAACATATATGGCACAAACCAGAGAAGGATTTATAAATTTTGTCCCACCAACAACAGGTGACTATTACATAATAGTAGTAGGCGGCGGCGGAGGCGGCGGCGGCAAAAACTGCGGAGAAGATGCAGCACAAGGCGGCGGCTCAGGTGGAGTTGTGGCCGGAGTATTTGAATTAAGAGGAGCAACGACCTATACACTAACAGCAGGAAAAGGCGGAGCCGGCGGCAAGAAAGCAAAGACAGGCGGACAAGGAGAACAAAGTTCATTCACCGGAGGCAATTTAAATTTAGTAGCCGGTGGAGGTAAGGCAGGCTACGGAAAATACAAGAAAGGTTTATTTAGCTGCAGCAAAGGATATGGAGACGGAAAAGGCGGAACATATTCAGGCGGACCCGGTTCCAACGGAGAAGATGCGCCGTATGGAGGTTTTGGTCACGCCCCCGGATATGTATGCAGAGATGTAAACAGAACTTGTCTAATAGCAGGACTTGCAGATAGAATCGGACCGACAGTACAAGATATAGGCAGAGGCGGACTTGGAGCACGAGGATCCACAAGCGGTGGAGAAGGAATGCCCGGATTTGTTAAAGCAGTATATAACCCAATATACAGCGGAGAAGGCGGACGTTCAGGAATGCAAGCATATTACACCTACAAAAGAAGTCCCGGAAGAACCAAAGTAGTAATAGGCAAAGGCGGGAAAGGTGCAACAAACGAAAACATGAACGGAACAGCCGGAGAAGCTTCAAGATTCGGAGATCGAGTTATAGCGGCAGGTGGAGCCGGAGGATATAAAGAATACAAGAATGGCTCACTTGATGACCCAGATCCCAAAGTAGAAGGCGGAGATGGTGGATACTCCCCAGCGCCAAGAACATTAGAAGACTATGATTTTTCAATAGAACCGTCCGGAGGTCTTACAACAGCCAACCCAGCACTTGACGGAATGACAATAAATGCCCCAGGAGCCGGAGGCGGCGGAGGTGGAGCAAATGGTACCGGCTGGGGTAAAGGCGGTGACGGTGCAAATGGAATGGTATTAATAACCTGGTAACAAGGAATAATTATGAAAAAGATAAAAAAAGGTTTTAGTTTAGCAGAAGCTCTAATGGCACTATTAATAGTATCATTGATAGTGTCTGCAATGATACCCGTTTTGACGAGAAAACACAGAGATGTCGGAATTCATGGAAAATGGGAATGTACATTAAATGAAAATGGTCAGCACGTATCAAGAATGCTTGTAGACGGGAAATTTACAGATTTTGAAATAAACGGAGACGGAACATCGTGCAGTTTTGCACCACCAGCCGGAGCAGAAAACTTTACGGTAAAAGCAATAGGTGGTGGTGGTTCAGGAGCAGGCGGTATTCCCGGTGAAACAACAGATACAGAGAAGATCGCAGAATCCCAAGCCCTCCCATTTACAGCACCTTTTACAGGTAAGTTTAGCATCACCCTGCAAGGTGGAGGTGGTGGCGGTGGCGGCATGAAATGTGGCAATGCGCAAAACTACGTTGCAGAGAATTTTCTTGCATTCGACACAAGCCACAGAGGCAGCTATGAGAACCCCGGCTACATAGATGCACCTGACCCGTCATTTGATTACAGTGTGCTGTACTCAAACGATAAATCAAAATACTCACCATATTTATCAGGCAGCTATGACTACTGTTTCAGCCAGCCCGGTTGGACCAATGCAGAATCCGATGATGATAAATGCTGGAACTACCCGGGTCAAGGTGGCGGAGCCGGAGAAACTAAGACATTTACCATTGATGCCCACAAGGGTGATCTGATAACTATAGTACCGGCAAGAGAAGGTCTCCCCGGAGCAGAAGGTGGTCCCGGCGGGAACGGAGATGAAGCTTGCTATATACCACCATCAGGCAGCAAAGTTTGTGCCTCAGGCGGTGGCGGTGGTTATAACAGGTACAGAATAAATGTATCATACAATAACGTGCCGGTTTGCAGACACAATATGATAAAATCGACTTGCTTTTCGCACTGGGGTCCCCCATATGAATGCGGAAGTGACGTATGCGACAATGAAGGGAATTGTGTTTATGAATCACAAACCTGTCAAGATCCGGTATACGTGCCTTGTATAGTCGAAGGACCTTGTATAAAAGAAACAAGAAATAACTACTTTAGCATCCCCACTTGCATAAATGAAACAGGGGGCGGCTCACGCATCGGAATGATGGCATACCAGGCGGATCTAATCAACTCTGCCGTTGAAAATGGAGATGAAATTGGCGGAGCAGGCTCAGGTGGAAATGGTGCAAACAGAGGTACCATAACCGAGGATGCTGATACTGATCAAACAAATCCTGATGCCATATACAACGGAGAAGGCGCCTCTGCAGGCGTAGCGGCACTAAAATATGTAACCTACTCAGGCGGAAGCGGAGGCCAAGCCGGCGGTTATGCATACTCAATGTTTAAAAAATTGCCAAGAGTAACTGATATAAAAATAGGCAGAGGCGGACATAGTGTTGGAATCAAAAGTGACGGCGAAAGAGGCGGTGACACAGAATTTGGTGATCTGCTCAAAGCAGCCGGCGGCAACGGCGGAAGAATTATGGCCAACATCCCTAACCTCGCAAAAGGAGAAACAAAAGCTGAAGGCAGCAATGGTGACCCCTCACCGCTTGATTCAGGAATATTAAAAGGCTTACTAATTGCTTGGGGAGGTTTTACAACCCTTAACAACTCAGAACACGGATACGGAGCAATAACCTTTGCTCAGGGAATTGCGGCAAGTGACACACTCTCCAAACTAGCTGGTAAATTGTTTATAGGGTCAAAGAAAACAGAATATACCTATGGTGCCGGCGGAGGCGGAGGCGGAGGCATGGTCGGCAAAGCCGGAGACGGTGGTGCTGGCGCTCCAGGTGCAGTAATCATTGAATGGTAAAGGAATAATATATGCTTAAACTAAATAAATACGGATTTTCAATAGCAGAAGCACTCGTGACTATGTTGATTATTGCACTCATAATTCTGATGACAATGCCAGTAATTACAAAACGTACACCAAAAGGCTCAGGCATAACAGGCAGATGGGAATGCAAACTTAATCCGGAAACAGGTCAGTACGAATCAATAACAACAATAATAGACAGAAAAACAGGTCAACCGGTGGCAGATGATCCGAGCAACCCGAAACAAGAATACGGAAGAGTTGCAGAAGACGGAAAATCTTGTATATTTACCCCCCCAAAAAGTGCAAGAAACTTCACAGTTAACGTAATAGGCGGAGGCGGAGGCGGCGCAGCCGGAAGCGTTGCAGAAGATTATGCAGTAAAAGAATCAACGGCCGGCAGCTGGGCATTCGTGCCAAAATATACAGGACTGTACAACATATTACTCATTGGTGGCGGCGGTGCAGGCGGTAGCACAGAGTGCAAATATGGACCAGCAGCAGACGGAGGTCTCGGCGGTGCAGCAGGTGGTGTTCTGGTTATGAAGGATTACCGACTTGAAAAAGGTAAAACTTACACAGTAATCGTAGGTGCCGGTGGAATTGGACCAATGGATGGATACGGTTCAAATGAAGGACACGGAAACCCTGGAGGCAACACAATGCTAAGACTTCCTACAGGAGGAGAACTTGTTGCAACTGGAGGCAGGGGCGGCTTTGGTGGAACCCACAAAGTACTTTTTGGAAAAGAATGCCAACCGACAGATGGATGGGAACTTCAAGGATTACCTGGCATTCCAATACTAAATAGAGATATGCAACAATCTTTAAAAAGCACAAGTGATCCACGCTGGGGAGGCAATACCGCAAAACCGGGATATATATGCGAAAAAAATGGCAATGATGTTACTTGCGTTAATAATGAAGTTAAAGAACTCCTCTCATCATTTGCATCAAGTTATGTCGGTGCAGGCGGTTATGGAGCAATAAAAAATGATACCGACGGTTACAATGGACACGACGGCGCAGCTCTAATCTCTTTCTCAGGATTATACGCAGGAGGCGGCGGCAACGCAGGTACACATTTGTATAAGACCTTCAAAAAACTCCCTTCTGAAATCACCGTAAAAGTAGGTGCTGGCGGTATTGGCGGACTCAGAGAAAATGAAGACGGCAAAGCCGGTCAGGGCTCTGCTTTTGGTAATTTGGCAGTTGCCGGCGGTGGCTCAGGCGGCCGCGTAAGAAGCATTCTTGCACCTTCGGAAGCAAAAGGCTATGCAGAAGGCGGTAATGGCGGCGCTTCTCCATTAGGTGGTGTGCTTAGCGGCGGGCTGATTGACGGTAATAATTCAATGAACGGAATGAACGATGTCGATGTAAACAATGGCTATGCACAACTTGATGATTCAATATATGGTGCCGGCGGCGGCGGCGGCGCATCTAAAGATAAAAAAATCTGTGCAAAAAATACTACATCCGCTCTAAAACCTAAATCACTATATGAACTCCTCTTCCCTATGACTTACGCTTCACAAAATACTGCTCCGGAAGATTACCCAGGAGAATGGTATGATAACGGCTGGGTACCCAGTACAGTTCCGCCTAAAACAGAGGATAATGACCTTAACTACACCGATTGTTGGGGTCGTGGAGGCCGTGGAGCGCCAGGTCTTGTTAGGGTTGAATGGAACTAATACAAAATACTTTTTGAAAACCGGAATACGAATTTAAACAAAATAATAAATGTCAGTTTTTCGATTCCGGTTTATTTTTACTGTCTTTTTTATTTTAGACTGGACATGACATCCTTTTTATTATATATATATTAACATAAGCCCTGGTGGCGGAATCGGTAGACGCGTCGGACTTAAAATCCGATTAGGCTCACCCCTAGTGCCAGTTCAAGTCTGGCTCAGGGCA
>CASEVT010000121.1 GCA_949291445.1 uncultured bacterium
GTGGATAAAAGTTTCATCGGGGATTTTATAAGAAATAAAATTTTGTGGTACTACGAAAGATTATGATGCTATTCTTCTTCTTGTTCTTTCTGTGTAAAGAGGGTGGATTTTCCATCCTCTTTTTTAATGCGTAATGATTTGATAAACTCTCTGACTCTCTCGACTTCCCATTGATACAATCTAAAGGTGTATCTTTTTGCTTGTTCGCTTTCGGGTTTTTCCGGTCTGCCGGAGCCTTCTCTTTTTCCGCCTCGTGTCATAGTAAGCCTCTTAATTTTGCTATAAACTTTTTAGTATAAGTGAAATCTCTTTTGGTATAAGTATCATCAGAGCCTTCATTATAATTATATATAGCACAATCAAGTTTATACTCAATTTCTTCAATTATTCTTTCATCGCTCGGATTTTCTTCCCAGTCGGTTATATCCTCATAGGCATCTTCCACGAGTTTTAATTTACTTTTTATACAAAGTTTTTGGATTTTTGTCAGTGCCATAAATGTTTCCTATATCTGATTGTATAAATATTCTGCTGCTTGAATTAAATCATCTGCAAAAAATTCTCTTGCATAACCTCTGCATCTGTTCCAGTTCTCCACTAAGAAAGATTTTAAATCGTCAGTGATGCTATCATATTTGTAAAATTCATTGTTGTTGATAATTTCTTCCGCATCTTCTTTTGATATCTTGCTGATTTTATCATAACCTTCATCATCGGCAGTGTAATAAATTTCTCTTATGTAATATGTACCGTAGAGAATATTTTGCCATACTTCAAAAATGTGTGTCTGATAACAATCCCTACATCCCAAGTCGCCGATTTTCTTTGCATTCAGGTTTAAAAACTTGATTGATAATTTCATCTCTGCCGCCTTTCTGTTTACTTGCTATACTAACAGTATAGTGTACTTTAGATTTTTGTCAAGACAAAAATCAAAGAACATGAAGTAAGTTTAAGCGGCAATGAGTTTATGTTATAATAGAATAGTAAAGAAAACGTCTGAAAAACTATGAGATACTTTTAAAATATCTCATAGTTTTTTATTTTGAAGTGTTACCAAATTTGTTACCAAATTAGTTTTCAAGATGCTAAAATAAAAATTGTCTTATACCTGAAAGTATTTATATAAAAGAAAAAGGCTTGTAAGACATTCTTACAAGCATTAAATAAACACGAGGATATTAAGAGAGAGAGTATATGGATATATTTAGTACTTATTTCTTTTTTATTATCAAGAAAACCAGATTTATTTCTTCCTATAAAATTTGATTTCCCTTACTCTTTAATAAAGTATTTTTGCAAACAAAAATTGCCTGTTTGTTTTTAAAACTTAAGAAATGTTAACAAAAACATTGACTCAAAAAGAGCATAAAAATGGATTGGTAAACAGTAAAAAATTATTGATAAAACAATACTGTTTTAACAAAAGAAAAATTTACTCATATCTGAGGGCATCAATCGGATTAAGCAAAGAAGCCTTATAAGCGGGGTAATACCCAAAAACCACACCAATTAATCCGGAGAACCCGAAAGACAATAAAATAGAGAACGAAGAGATAGCGATCTGCATATCGGAGAAGACCTGAATAGCATACGCCCCCAACACACCGATCAATATCCCCAAAATCCCGCCTGCAAAAGACAGCAACAAAGATTCAATCAAGAACTGTTGACGGATATCACCGGCCTTGGCACCGATAGCCATACGAATACCGATTTCTTTAGTTCTCTCCGTAACCGACACCAACATAATATTCATAATTCCTATACCTCCCACAAGCAAGGATACACCGGCAATAGAACCCAAAAGAATAGCCATGGTTCTGGTAGCCTCCTTAGCCGACTCCATCATCTGAGTAAGATTTCTTACGGTAAAATCATCATCTTTATTTTTACCAATATGGTGACGGGCACGCAACAACTCAGTAATTTGCTCCTCTGCAAGCTCCAAATGCTCAGCACTAACAGCTTTAACATTTATAAGTTTAACCATACCGGGAAAATCGGTACCGAATAATTTTTTTTGACCGGTAGTAACAGGAATAAAAACAATATCATCCTGATCCTGCCCCATACCATTTTGACCTTTAGTTTCAAGAACTCCAATAACCTTGAAAGGTACATTGCCAATTCTGATAGTCTTGTTCAAAGGGTCAACATCCCCAAAGAGATTTATAGCAACAGTATTGCCGACAATTGCGACTTTTGTTATATTTTTTTGATCTTCTTCGGTAAAATTACGACCATCCTTAATTTTCCAATCGCGTATATAAAAATAAGAAGCAGTAGTACCGGCAGCACTAGTCGCCCAGTTTTGATTACCGTAAGTAACCTGTTGCGCTTCACCGACATACGGCGCAACATAAGCAACAGCTTTACAGTTTTGTTCAATAGCATAAGCGTCTTTAATAGTCAAAGTCGGTTGAGTACCCGAGCCCATTCTCACCCCGCCGGTATTTGAGGAACCTGAACGAATCATAAGCAAATTACTGCCCATAGACGCCATATCATCAGATATACGTTTGCTCGCACCGGCGCCGACAGCCAGCATTATAATAACGGCGCTAACACCGATAATAATACCCAAACTGGTAAGTATAGAACGCATTTTATTTATTTTCAATGAGCGGACAGCTATTTTAAAAGTTGAAATAAAATCAATCATCTGTTCACCTCATCAGAAATAATATTGCCATCCTTAAACCGCACAGTCCTTTTGCAATAAGCGGCAATATCAGGTTCGTGCGTAACAAGTACTATCGTTTTTTTATAAACATCATTTAGTTTGACAAAAAAATCCATAACTTCATAACTTGTTTTAGAATCGAGGTTACCTGTAGGCTCATCGGCGAGAATAACAGGCGCATCGTTGACGATGGCACGCGCAATCGCGACTCTTTGTTGCTGCCCGCCTGAAAGCTGGTTGGGCAAGTGCTCTTCACGACCTTCAAGTCCGACTGTTTTCAAAGCTTCTCTGGCTCGTGCAATACGTTCTTCATGGGCAATACCTTTGTATATCATCGGCAGCTCAACATTTTCAAGCGCACTGGTACGAGAAATAAGATTAAAACCCTGAAAAACGAATCCTAATTTCAGGTTACGAATCTGAGCAAGGCTATCCGTATCGAGATTGATAACATCAATGCCATCTAAGAAATATTCACCCGAAGTAGGCTTATCAAGACAGCCTAGCATGTTCATAAACGTAGATTTACCGGAACCTGAGGTACCCATGATAGCAACAAACTCTCCATCCTCAACGGACAATGAAACATCATTCAGAGCGTTAAATGCAGAATCTCCGGTAGAATATGTTTTTATTGCATGTTTAACTTCTATAAGGCTCATCAGAATAACCTCGGCGGACGGGCTTGTCCGTTATTTTTAGAATCATCTTTACCTTTTATACCAATTACAACCTTGTCACCTATATTCACCTTACCGGAGAGCAATTCGGTATACTCATCATCACTGGTGCCTGTTGTTACATTCACACGATTTATTTTTTTGTCATCACCAAGAATCCATATACCTTGTTCCTTATACTTTGGACCCGAACCATCAACATTTGGTGTAAACTTAAGTGCAGCATTTGGAACACTTTTTACATCAGTTTTCTTACTTGTTATTATAGAAACATTTGCAGTCATACCGGGGATAAGTTTCATATCTTCGTTATCAACTTTGATAATTACTGTATACGTAACAACATTTTGAACAGTAGTAGGTGAGATTCTGACTTGGAGTACTTTACCGTAGAAAACACTGTCCTGATAACCGTCCAGAGTGTAATTAACCTCCTGACCAACTTTAACTTTGCCTATATCGGCTTCAGCAACACTGGCTTCAATCTGCATTTGAGTCAAGTCTTGAGCAACGGAGAACAACTCTGGGGTTTGAAAACTTGCAGCAACAGTTTGTCCGACATCGACACCGCGTGAAACTACAAC
>CASEVT010000122.1 GCA_949291445.1 uncultured bacterium
CTTTATATAAACAGCCCAGGCGGTAGTGTTACTGCCGGTTTTGCAATCTATGATACAATGCAACATATTCGTTCTGATGTATCTACAATATGTTTGGGTCAGGCTGCAAGTATGGGTGCGTTTTTGCTTTCATCCGGTACTCCGGGTAAAAGATTGGCGCTTCCTCACTCAAGAGTTCTGATTCACCAGCCTCTTGGCGGTGCTCAAGGTCAGGCTACTGATATTGAAATTCAAGCTGCTGAAATTGTTAGGATTAAAAAATCACTTAACGAAATTTTGGCAAAAAATACCGGTCAGTCTATTAAAAAAATTGAAAAAGATACTGACAGAGATTATATTATGACTCCGGAGGAAGCTCTTGAGTATGGTATGATTGACAAAGTTATATCTATGGATAAAAATACTAAACAGGAATAATCCTTACTGGGAGAAAACGTAATGGTTAAACATGATGACAGTCGTTTAAAATGTTCATTTTGCGGCAAAACACAGGATCAGGTCAAAAAATTGATTGCCGGACCTGAGGTATATATATGCGATGAATGTGTTGAGCTGTGCAATGAGATTTTAGATGAAGAGTTTTTCGAAAACAAAGATAAGGAAAAGTCTGAAACTGATGAAACTCACGGTGCGGATATTTCGCGTGTTCCGAAACCTCACGAAATAAAAGCATATTTGGATGAGCATATTGTCGGTCAAGATGATGCAAAGAAGGTTTTGTCTGTCGCTGTGTACAACCATTACAAGCGGATTGCTCACAATGCGACCGATAAGTCGGGCGTTGAGATCCAAAAAAGCAATATATTGCTCGTCGGGCCTACAGGTAGCGGTAAGACTTTGCTTGCTCAAACTTTGGCAAAGATGTTGGATGTGCCTTTCGCTGTTGCTGATGCGACAACCTTGACTGAGGCCGGTTATGTCGGTGATGATGTAGAGAATATTCTTTTGCGCTTGTATCAGAGTGCTGATTTTGATGCTCAAAAGGCTGAAAGAGGTATTATCTATATTGATGAGATTGATAAAATCGCCAGAAAGTCTGAAAACCCGAGTATAACCCGTGATGTTAGCGGCGAAGGTGTGCAGCAGGCTTTGTTGAAAATGATTGAAGGTACTGTTGCGAATGTTCCTCCTCAAGGTGGCAGGAAACATCCGCATCAGGAATTTATTCAAATTGATACTAAAAATATACTCTTTATTGTAGGCGGTGCTTTTGTCGGTTTGGATAAGATTGTTGAGCGCAGAGCAGGCGAGGGTTCGTCTTTGGGTTTTGGCGCAAAAGCTCCGGCTACGGCTGCTGAAAAAGAAATTGAAGCTCAAAAAATGCTCAAAAAGCTTCAACCTGAAGATTTGTTGAAGTTCGGTTTGATACCTGAATTTATAGGTCGTGTTCCTATATATGCGGTTTTGGATCAGTTGGATGAGGCTACTTTGAAAATGATTCTGACTGAACCTAAGAATGCAATCCTTAAACAGTATCAGTGCCTTTTGAAAATGGATGATGTGGATTTGAAATTTGAGCCTGAGGCTATTGAACTTATTGCTAAGGAAGCAATAAAACGTAAAACTGGTGCAAGAGCCTTGCGTTCAATTGTTGAAGAGCTTATGCTTAATATTATGTATGAGGTTCCTTCTCAGGATAATGTTAAGGAATTCCTCGTTACTGCCGAGATGGTTTCAAAACGTGACAAGGTCGCAGAACTTATCAAACTTCCAAATCTTGCGCAGGATGATTCGGTGTCTGTAGATTCTCATGAAGAAATAGCTTAAAGTTAAGTAAAAATAATATAAAAAGGAACATTTTTGATGTTCCTTTTTTTATTAGTGTGCTAAAATCTACATGTGAGAGGGTATGCAATGAAAAAAATATACGCGTTAATTATGCTAAGTTTGTTCTCTGTATCGTCAGCCATGGCTGATAGTATTCCAGATTCTATGAAATCGGCTTTGAAAAATCCGTCTTCTGATATGCCGAGTTTGTTGAATTTGATTATATCTTTGGCTGTTGTCATCGGGCTTATATATTTAACAGGGTGGATTTATCAGAAATTGAATAAAATTAATCGTACAAAACTCAAGGATATGGAGCTGTTGGAACGACATAATTTTAAAATATTATCTTCATTGGCTCTTGGGCAACATAAGTATTTGCATGCTGTAGAAATTAACGGTAAGGTACTTGTTTTGGGGTCTACGCCTGATAGTATTTCTTTGTTAAAGGAGTTTGACAGCGAGTCTGCATTTGATAATAAGACTAATAATCATATTAAAACGGAGGAGCAAATTAAAGAAGAAAAGACTCAGTGTCTTGAGATGATTTATCAAAAATATAAAGGAGTTTAGGGTGAAAAATGTTGTACGGATTTCGGATAGAATGGTAGGTGAGGGGTACCCGTGTTTTGTTATTGCCGAGATTGGCATTAATCATAACGGATCTGTTGAGTTGGCTAAAAAGTTGATCGATGAGGCTGTTATCGCAGGTTGTGATGCTGTGAAATTTCAAAAACGTACTGTTGAACTTGTTTATACTAAAGAAGAGTTGGAGCAAGAACGTCCTAATTTTTTCGGTCCGACTAACGGTGATTTGAAACGTGGTTTGGAATTTGGTTATGATGAGTATTGTGAGTTGGATCAATATTGCCGTGAGCGAAATATTATGTGGTTTGCTTCCTGTTGGGATGAGAAGTCAGTCGATTTTATTGAACAATTTAATCCGCCTTGTTACAAAATTGCTTCTGCAGCACTTGTTGATGATGAGTTGTTGCTGTATACAAAGTCAAAAGGTAAACCGATTTTGTTGTCTACCGGTATGAGTACTGAAGAACAAATTGCCCATGCTGTCGATGTTTTGGGCGAAACTGATCTGGTAATCCTTCATTGTACTTCTACTTATCCCAGTGAAAACAATGAGGTGAACATAAATTATATTCAAAAATTAAAACAAACATATAGTTGCCCTATCGGTTACAGCGGGCATGAGAAGGGCTATTTGCCTTCTGTGTTGTCTGTGGCAATGGGGGCTTGCGTCGTTGAAAGGCACATTACAATTGATAGGACTTTATGGGGGTCTGATCAGGCTGCCAGTCTTGAAACCGAGGGGTTGCGTCGTATGGTTCGGGATATAAGAAATGTCCCTGTCATTATGGGTGATGGGTGTAAGGTCGTTTATGATTCGGAGTTGCCTATAATTAAAAAATTGAGGAAGGTTTTTAGTTTAAAAAATGCTTAATTTATCTGATAAAATAAAATTGATCGTTTCTGATTTTGACGGGGTGTTTACCGATAATTCCATTTATATTTTTGATGATGGTAAATCCGCAAAAAGAATAAGTTATAAGGATATAATGGGAGTGTCTGTTGCTATAAAAAACGGGATTAAGGTTGCTATACTTTCCGGTTCCGAGAGTGCGGCTATTAATTATTTGAAAAACAAGTTTGAGCTTTGCGGTGCGTTTCAGGGGGTACGAAACAAGTTGCCTGTTTTGATTGAATTGATGCAAAAATATAATCTGTCAAAGGATGAGGTTTTGTATATCGGTGATGATATTAATGATATTGAGTGTTTGAGTTATGTCAGATTTCCTGTTTCTGTGAGGGAAGCTAATAAAAAGGTGTTGGCTATTTCCGGTTTGCAATTGACCGAGGCAATGCCCGGTAACGGTGCTTTTAGAGAGATTGTTGATAATTTGATTGAAATTAGAAAGTATGCGCAAGAGTGTAAGTAAAATATTAGATAAGATAAATGAGATTGATGATTTTGTTTGTAATTATAAGAAAATGACAATTACGGCAGAAATCCCCTCTACTGCTTATTTGAATTGGGGGATACATCTTGCAAATATTGGGCAGTTGGATGTCGCTATGGATAAGTTTAATACGGCAATTTTAATGGCGAATCAAAACCCTAATGCTTATGTTAATCTTGGCATTGCATTTTTGAAACAGCAAGATTATACCGAGGCGATTAAAAATTTTAAAAAAGCAACAAAGATTGATAAATTGAATGCTCGAGCCTATGCAATGTGGGCGTCTGCTTTGTCTGAAATTGGTGATATGAAAGGTGCTGTTGATATATATAAACTTGCACAAAAATATGATCCAAGAAATCCTGAAATATACCTAAATTGGGGTATTTCTCTGGCTAAGTATAACAATAAAAAAGAAGCTGAGGAAAAGTTTAAAACTGCAGTTTCGTTAGACCCTTTGAATCCTACCACACCATTTTTGTGGGGGATGCTTATGATTGAGCAGGGTAGGTTTGAGGAAGCAATAAAAAAACTTACTCACTGTTTGCTTTTCAATCAGAATACTTTTCAACTTTATTATTACATTGCGTTTTGCTATTCAAAGCTTGCAAATTATGAGCAGACAATAACCTATGCTAAAAAGGCTATTGATGAAGATGATACGAAACTCGAATCATATATGTTGTTAGCAGATGCGTATATGAATACTTGCAACGAAGATTTGTGTCTTGAAACATATAAGGCGGCAGAGTCTAAGGCGGTTTTAAATTCGCAGTTCTACGCAAATTGGGGAAATGCACTACAGCGGCATAATCATATTGAAGAGGCAAGAGAAAAACTCTATCAGGCGTTTAGTGCCACTCCTGATAACCCTTCAATCCTCTTTAATCTTGGCGCAAATTATCTGATCTGCGGCGAAAAACAAGAGGCATTGGAGTTCTTTTACAGAGTTATAAAATTGAATCCTGAACATACTCAGTCCTTATATAATATTGCCGCTTTGAGCTATGAAAATGGCGAGATCGAAAAGGCATTGGAATTTTATAAGAAGTCTTATGATTCTAACAAAAAGGCTAAACATGTATTTTTTAATATTGCCAATTGTTATTATAAGTTGAATGATTTTGACGGAGCACAAAAATATTATAAAAAATGTATTGAATATAATCCGAAATTTGTTCACGGTTATATCAATTATGCTAATTTGCTTTTGGAAAAGTCAAATGAGGCGGAGGCTCTCAGAAAAGCCAGAACTGCCTTTTTGTTGCAAAGGGATTCAGCGGATACAAATTTTGCGTATGGAATTGTTTTGTTGAAGACAGGTCATCATGGTGAAGCGTATGAAAAATTCATAAATACTCTGAAAATTAATCCGAACTATTCGTTTGCTCATGTTGCATTGGCGGAGTCAGCTTGGAGTTTGGGAAAACTTGAGGAAGCATTGGTTTATCTTGAGCTTGCTATGGATAAATTTGCTCAAATGCCTGATTTTTTGGCTTTGCAGGAAAAAATTTTGGCAGAGTTTACCCGCTCTAATGTTTCGCAATATGAAGCGCAAATTGCTCTCAAATATTGTAATAAATTTTTGGAGCGGTATAATAACTTAAAAGTGGACGAAATTAGGTCGGAACTTGTGCAGTTGATAACATAAAGAAGGCGAATTGTAGTGGGTATAATAGTTCAAAAGTTTGGCGGTACTTCCGTTGCAGACCCTGAAAAAATAAAAAATGTTGCAAAGGCTGTTATAAGAGAAAAAAATAACGGTAATGATGTAATTGTTGTTGTTTCGGCAATGGGACATACGACGGATTACCTTGTAAAATTGGCTAAGGAGGTTACTCCTAATCCCAGCTCAAGAGAAATGGATATGCTGCTTGCGACCGGTGAGCAGGTGTCTATTGCTTTGCTCACAATGGCTATACAGGCTGAAGGTTATGCGGCTGTCAGCATGAATGCTATGCAGGTCGGGATTATTACTGAATGCATACATTCTAAAGCTAGAATTGTCGATATAAAAACCAATAAATTAAAACAACATCTTAATCAGGGCGAAATCATTGTTGTTGCAGGTTTTCAGGGCGTAACTCCTGATGGTGAAATTACTACTTTGGGTCGAGGCGGCTCTGATACTTCTGCTGTAGCTATTGCCGGTGCTTTGCAGGCTCAACGCTGTGATATATATACCGATGTTGAAGGGGTCTATACTACTGACCCAAGAATTGTCCCCAAGGCTACTAAACTTAAGGAAATTTCTTATGAGGAAATGTTGGAACTTGCGCATGTCGGGGCTAATGTTCTTCATCCCCGTTCTGTCGAAACGGCAAAGCAATTTAAAGTACCTATGCGCGTTAGAAGTACTTTTAAACTTGATGATTTAGGAACTTATATAACAGGAGTCGAAGATATGGAAATTTATAAGCCGGTTGCGGGCGTTGCTTCCGATTTGTCTCAAATTAGAGTCGTTATCTGTGAGGTGCCGGATAAGCCCGGTAATGCCGCGAAAATATTTGAATCTCTCTCTCAAGACGATGTTAGTGTTGACATGATTATTCAGTCTTATGGTCGAAATGATGATACCAATGATATTGCTTTTACTGTCGATAAGTCTGATTATGACAAAACTATGAAAATAGTTAAAAATGTCATTAAGGAAATTAATGCAACAGGTGTTTTGGTTGATGAAGATATTGCTAAAGTCTCTATTGTCGGGGCGGGCATGGTGGACCGTCCGGGGATTGCCGCTTCTATGTTCAAGGCTCTCGCTGAGAAAGGGATTAATATTAAAATGATTTCTACCAGTGAAATTAAAATAAGTTGTCTGGTTGAGAAAAATCAGTCCAGCGCTGCTATTCAGGCTTTGCATTCTGCGTTTAATCTCGATGCAAAGGAGATGGCTGTTGTTATGGGTGATTTGCCTCCTGAAGATTAAATTTTTTTAAAGCCGATCTGTTCGGCTTTTTTTGTTTTGTTTAAAATTGTTTAATATTTTGAAATAAATTGGCAAATTTATTAATTGAGGTTTTTTATCCGGATATGCAAATGTTAATTGATGAACAAAAAAATTCACACGATAAAATTATTAAACCTGATTTTTCAACTAAAACCGGTCGCGAGTTTCTGGCTTTTTATCTTCAAACAAAATTTAAACAGATTATAAAAAATGATAAAAAAAAGGATGTCCCTCTTTTTATTGAGCTTAATCCTAATTTTATAAGCAAATTTTCCCGCAGATTAATTGAACATCCTGAAAAAAGAATATTAATCGGGGTTACAGGTGAATCCGCCAGTGGCAAGACTACTATTTGTAAGCAAGTTAAAAAAACAAGTTTGGAATTGAATTTTCCCCTAGAATATTTGAGCATTGATAATTATTTTAATGACATTTCTGAGCTGATAAAAAAATACGGTACTTTCGATAATCTGCGTGATAATGGGTATGATGTTGATTCGCCTGAAAGTTTTCAACTCGATTTATTAAAGGAACATTTAACACAGCTTTCTGCCGGTGAAGATATTATGGCACCTGAGTATTTAATAAATGGCACAGGTGTTAGTGTTCCTGATTCAATACCTATTTGTGCTAAAAAACTCATCGTCGTTGAGGGTATGGCGGCAATGTATCCTGGTATACGCGAGTTGTTTGATATTAGAATTTATGTAGATATTAATCCCAAAATTCAAAAGAAGTGGTTTTTGGCGCGTGCCGAAAAACGTAATCAAGACAAAGAAAATGCGCTTAAACATTGGGATTACGTTCGCTCTGCCGCTGAGAAATATATTCGACCTTCTAAAAGTGAAGCTGATATTGTGATTAATGGTGCAGCATCTTTGGATTATTTCTCACAAATAATCGAGTTTATGCATTCTGCTACAAATTGTTTTATTTCTTAAAGAGCCGATTCTCGCGGAAGAATTGGTGCTCCAACCACTTTTTCAAGGTTTGCGGCGCTGATATTGTATTGTGTCAGTGAGTTGTAGTAACTGAGCTGCGCGTTTCTGTATGTGTTTTCTGCGTCCTTTAACTCTACTGCATCACCCATACCAACTTTGTATCTGCCGCTTGCAAGATCATATTGCTCTTTTGCCTGATTCATTGATGATTTTGCTACAGGTATTGTTTCTTGTGCATTTTTGAATTGTATATATGCCTGTTTTACTTCCAAATATACGCTTTGTCTTTGTGTTTCGTAGTCGGCTTTATCTTTTTCGTAAGTCAATTTTGCTTCGTCTATCTGTTGTTTTACAAGTAAAAGGTTCAGGTTTGAATATGCAACTTGTGCTCCAATTTGATAACCATAGTCACTGCTCGGGTTTTTACCACCCCTTGTGTATGAACCAAAACCAGTTATATCAGGTAAAAAGGCGTATTTCGATGCTCTGATAAGCAATTTTGAACCTTCCATTTTCTTTTTTGCTGCTAATAGTTGCGGTCTTTGCTTGTAGGCTATGTCTATTATGTCATCGAAAATTATGTCATATTTTTTTGATTTTAATCGCTCTTTTATTTCATAATCTGTGTATTCCGGCACACCCATTGCATTGTTCAGTTGTGCATATGCCATTTCAACCTCGTTGCGCGCTTGTATAAGATTTAGTTTTGCATTATCAAGGTTGTATGCTGCTGTTGTTACGTCTATTTTCGCTTTTGTTCCTATTTTGTAATATGCTTGCGCTTGTTTTAAGTGAATTTCATAATTTGCTACCGTATCTTCGTACACTTCTACCTGCTGCATTGCAAATAACAAATTGTAATATGCGTTCTTTACTTGATATATTATGTCATTAACATTTGCTTGAAGGTTTTCTTCTGATGCTTCATATGTCTTTTTGGCTATTTTGGCAGCTGTACTGGTTTTGCCAAAATCAAATAACAGCATATTTACACCTAAGTTGGGTGCATTCCAAGATTTATACTTCTGCATCGGAAATTTGAAGTTCGTTACCAGCATATCGTTTTTTGAGTAACTTACTCCGGCGTTTATTGTCGGAAAGTAATTTGACCACGCTTGCGCAATTTGATTTTTATATATGTCCCTTGTCATCATTAATGATACGATTGTCGGGTTATTCTCCAATGCTATTTTTACGCAATCGTCGACTGAAATAATCCTGTTTGTTGAAACAGAACCCTGTACTGTCCTTTTGCCGTCTGTTATTTGTGCGTCAATTTCATTTTCAAAATTCTTTGAATTTGCTGATGTATTGTCTGTTTGGGAATCTTGTTCCTGTGTTTTTGTTTCTTTTTGTTTTGTCTTTTTTGTCTCGTTTTTCTCTTTTTTCTTTGATGCCTTCTTTATTTCTTTCTCTTCTTTGAGTTTGTTTTTATAGGCTTCTTCCGCATATTTTTTTGCGTCGGTAAAATCTTTTTCTTTCTTTTGCTCTGACGCTTTCTTGTTTTTTTTGCTAAAAAGCTTTTTTTTCGGCTTTTCAATCTGTTCGTTTTTCTTTTTGTCCCAGAATTTTAAATTTATTTTTGATATTTTACTGTTCTGTGCGCTATTCTCATTGATTGATTCATTTGTTGTCTGCTCCTGCGTTGTTTTTGACGGCGCAAAAGCATCTTCCGAATCTGCACTTTGCGCTACTTTACATATCGCTGAGTTACTTGTTACAAAAGCCAGTATAAATATTATTGCCAGTATCTTTTTTATCATTTCTTCCTCGTAGTATAGATAGATTATTTATTAAACATTATCATCTATTTTTCAGTTTTTTTCTTTTTATATTTACTCTCAATTGTATCAACAAGGTGTTGAACAATTACATAAAATGCCGGTGTAAGCAGTGTTCCGATTGTACCTGCCGCAATCATACCTCCAAATACAGTGCTTCCCAACGAAATCCTGCTTTGTGCCCCTGCTCCCGTAGCTATAACCAGCGGCAATATACCCAGTACAAATGCAACTACCGTCATCATGATTGCCCTAAATCTTAAATGTGCTGCTTCAATTGCGGCATCTTCTATCGTTTTTCCTTTCTCTTCGTGCTCAACTTTTGCAAATTCCACGATTAATATTGCCTGCTTTGCCGCAAGACCTATCAACATTATCATACCTACTTGTGAATACAAGTCAAAAGCTTGTCCCATCATCATTTGGAATACCAGCGCACCAACTGCTGCAAGCGGACATATTAGCAATACCGCCAGCGGTATCGACCAGCTTTCATATAGTGCAACCAGAAATAAATATACAAAGATCAGTGCCATTGCTACTATATAACCCGTCTGTCCCGAGGATTCAAGCTCTTGCTTTGATGTACCTGACCATTCGAAAGTTATATCTTTGGGTAATGTCTTTAGTGCTACCTCTTCCATTGCTTTTATTGCTTCTCCGGAGCTTATTCCTGTTGCAGGGTTGCCGCTAAACTGTACGTTATTGTATTGATTGTATCTCGTTATTTGACTTGCTCCAACCGATTGATGCAATGTTATCATTGTCGTTATTGGAACCATTGTCCCCTTTGCATTTTTTACATAAATTCCGCTTAAATCGGTCGTTTTTCTTCTGAACTTTTGATCTGCTTGCATTTGTACCCTAAATACACGACCCAGCTTGTTGAAATCGTTTACGTAATATGTTCCCAATGTGGATGATAGTGTACTATATATATCTTGCAAATTTACTCCTTGTGACATTGCCTTTTCATAGTCTACTTCGACTACATATTGGGGTACGTTTGCTTGATATGTTGTATATACGTTCGATAATCGTTTATCCTGATTCGCTGCTGCCATTAACTTTTGCGCATATTGCTCCAGCTCTTGTGGGGTGTATTCTCCTTTTGATAACATTTGAAACTCAAATCCGCCTAACATACTCATACCTGAAATTGCGGGAGGTGAAAATACACCTACTTGTGCATCTCTGATTGGGGCTATTGCTGTTCTTACCCTTGCTGCTATAGCGTTTGCTGATAGGTCTGTCTCTTTACCTTGCAGCATCCTTGATATCTTTTGAAATATATTGAATTCTCTGTCTCCCCATTCATCTAATTGGATTACCATAAATGCCGTGTTGGTAGGCCCTGTTCCTGCAAACATAATCCGCTTATCTACTCCGTCTATTTCTTTTATGACTTTGTCCATTTGCTGTGCTGCTGTTGTTGTTCTGTTTAATGACGAACCTGCCGGCATTATTATTTGCGCAAGTAACACTGCTTGGTCTTCATCCGGTATAAATCCTGTGGGAATAGATTTAAATAGTATTCCCAATAGTATTATTATTCCTGCATAGGTTATTAATGTTAGCTTTTTACTGTATACAAATATTTTTACATACTTCATGTACACATCTGTCAACTTTTGAAAGTATACATTAAATTTGTTAAATAAAAA
>CASEVT010000123.1 GCA_949291445.1 uncultured bacterium
CCTCTTATTCCAAGTTAACTGTGATCATAATAGAATTATCATCGAGAACTTCTTCATCATCTATTTGCAAATTATATTTTTTAAGTCGTTCTTTAAGCTTAATATAAGATTCTTCCTGAACATTCCGTGTATATTCTTCATTTATATCAGTGACAAACTCATCATTCTTGCACTCATCATTGCAAGATATTTTCATACTATAAGGTTGCTCACCGGATTTAAAAAATTCCACAGTAAAATTCCCCGCACGGCAGAATATTTTACCATTATCATTTTTACATTCCGAAAATCCGTACTCTTGCAATGTTTTCATCAAAATAGTTTCATCGGTAAAGACAGTTTCATACTCACGACACAACAATTCCGGATCATCTACCTTAACGTATTCTGTATTGTTATTTAGCAATGATTCTCTAATCGAATTTTTTAACTCAATATTATGTTTAATTTGAAGTGCATCATTTTCGGCTTTGAGTTTATTATAATCTGCTTGTTCAGAAGCAGCTTTAACCAATAATGTTATGGCATAGATAGCCATTGGTACAATACTAATAGTTCCTGACATAATTTTCCTTTCTAAAAGTCTAAAGCACGCCCGCCGCGCGTTTTTGCAATATCTTTTTTATCCTTTGAAGCAGCATCCGTTTTGTACTTGGTAAGTTCCTTAGCCCTTGTTGCCGCAACCGCACGGACGTTTGCCCACTCACGAAGTGAGAGTATTTGTTCTTTTTGGGTCATAGAGAGCGGAACGGTATTTTTTATTGTTTTTTCTAAATCGCTAAATTCCAATGCCCTGTTTTCAAAAAAGGCTTCGTATAAGGCAGATACAACTACCTGTTCTATCTCTGCGCCAATAAACCCTTCCGTCATTGCAGCAAGCTTTTTGCAAGTCGGCAAGTCAATTTTTATATTTTGTGCAACCTCAGGGTCTTTCAATCTTTTTTGTAAATGCAATCTAAAGATTTCAATCCGTTCGTTCGCCGTAGGGATATCGACAAAGAAAATTTCATCAAACCTGCCTTTACGAAGGAGCTCAGGCGGTAATTTATTGATATTATTGGCAGTAGCAATAACAAATACGGGAGCGACCTTTTCTTGCATCCAAGTGAGGAATGCACCAAAAATTCTTGAAGAAACTCCGCTATCGGCACCGGAATTTATACCGCTCAAACCTTTTTCAATTTCGTCAATCCAAAGTATTGAAGGCGAAACAGCTTCAGCAGTAGCAAGAGCTTTTCTCAAATTTTCTTCAGAACTTCCGACCAAACCGCTAAAAATCTTACCTAAATCAAGCCTTAACAACGGCAGCTGCCACATTGCACTCATTGCCTTTGCCGTCAGACTTTTTCCGCAACCCGGAACTCCGGTTATTAATACTCCCTTGGGCGAAGGAATACAATATCTTTTTGCATTTTCACTCCAAGAATTATTACGCTTCAAAAGCCAGCTTTTCAGATTTTCCAATCCGCCTATATCTTCTATACTCAAATCGCTTTTTATAAATTCCAATATACCGCTTTTCTTTATCACTTGCATTTTTTCATCTTGTATAATTTTCAAATCCGAAATATCAATTTTACCGTCATTAACCATAGCAAGCGCAAAAGCATTCTCAGCTTCTTGCAATGTCATACCCAATGCAGCCTTACACAGGCGTTCTTTATGTTCTTCGGTTAAAGTATCAGACTTAACTTTTGTATTTTGTGCAATCATATGATTAAGTTTTGATTTTAATTCATCAAGATTGGGCAGCGGAAAATCACAAACCGTAATATCTTTCTGTAATGTAGGAGGAATAATCAGCTCCGGTGCAATAAATATAACATTTTTTCTTGCCTGACTAGTTTTTAATATTGGCAAAAGGTCTCTCATTTTTCTCACTAAATCGTGGTTAGGTGCCCTATTGCACGACCCAAAATTCACATGCAAATCGTAAAATATGAATATCGCATCCTTGTCATAATTTTGAATAAACTCCATAGCCTTAACAGGAGAGGTAGTGTCAGAAACGGCTTTTTCGGTTTCATCGTTAACAAAACCGTTAGTCTGCGTCCACACATATATCTCACGAACAAATTTTATTTTCGATGTATCTTTGACAATCTTTTTTATAACAGACGTAACTCTGTCTTCCTCGTAGGTTGTAATATAAATATAGGGGAATCTAGCTCTAATAAGATTAGCCAATTTTTCAAGCGCCATAATAATTATCCTTATCTTAGTTATACTGTACTTTGTATATTATGCCGAACACAATACACTCACTGCCTTGTTAAAATCGCCCATACCGTTGACGAATATGCAACCGTTTTTGTCCAATCGCAATTCCATTTTATTTTTGTATTGAGAAATTATTGAAGGGTCATAGCGAGTCGACAAAAAATGATATCTTTGATTTGCAGAGCCAACCCAAGGACGGCTCAGATCATACTTGGTTTCTACAAATGGACCATCGATTAGAAGATCGGTATTATCCAATAAGCGTTTCACATAAGTATCGTTCATTTTCAGCAATTCTTCGTAATAAAATCCGGTAAAGGTCAAAACAGACAAAGAAAGTTTTTTAACCATCATAGCAAGCATCGAAACAGCCTCGGATTGTTCAAAAGGTTCACCACCAAGAAATGTAACCCCTTCAATCCCATCTGTAGCTTGTATTTGGTCAAAAATTTCTTGAACGTCCAACAGACTGCCGCCATTATGATCCCAGGTAGCGTTCTGCCAGCAGCCCTTGCAGTGGCGTGAGCATCCTTGCGTCCAGATACAAAACCTTTGCCCCGGGCCTTCTACATTTGTTTTATTCAATATTTTATAAACTCTCATTTGCATTAGATATCGATTATTCTTTCTGACTTAGCTTTTTTTACTTTTTTTGAATTAATTTTATTACACGTAATTTGTCTTCGTAACTGTTTTGCAAAGTGGGGTTTTATGTTCATAACTGTTATAAAATCCTCGACCGATTTGAATGGTCTTTGTTGTTCACGATATTTAATTATTTTTTTTGCAACAACAATACTAATCCCTGGCAATGCTGTCAATTCAGCTTCTGAACAGTTGTTTACGTCGACTAATACTTTATTAAAAAGAGGTACAACGACATCATCAGTTTTTGAATCACCAATTTTTGTTTCAGCGGGCTGCTCAGGTACAGCAGGAACTTCTTTATTAATTTGCCAAACCGACTCCGAAATAACCGCCATTGCACGAAGAGAGTTATAGACATCCTCATACCGGGTATTCCAAGAAAACAGTTCACACATCATGTCGAAATATTCATTAATATCAATTGAACCGAAATCTTTTGCAACCAGACACATTTTTCTATTTTGGTTATTAAAAACTTTAGAAATGCAAGTAACGGATTTTTCATTCGCATTAACAGTCAGATCGCAAAATTTGTTTGAAAGCGAGAGGTTGCCAAAGATTTTTTCGTAAGGTTTTAAAAATGCCACAGCCTTTTTCAAAGCAGCAATCCTGCGATTTCTGTTTTTTATTTTTCGGGTAACAAGCTCCCAAAGACCCGGATTAGAATAATTATCACGATCATAAAACGTTGAACTCCGAGTTTCCGAAGAACACAAAATAATGTAAATTGCACTAAAAATGTAAGGTATGAGTCTTAGAAACCACATAAAAATTTTTCTTTATTCACCGTACTACCGCCAATAATACTTGATCATTCAAAGAGTACAACCTCTTTTTATAGGATAAATGGGAGTTTTGAAGAAAAAATTATGTGTTATAATGTAAGAATAAAAGAATTGAACATTGAAAAAACACGGGGACGTTTTGGATTTGACAGGGTGATCGTTTGTAATAAACTGCGAGCCTGAGCGCTGTTCTCAGTCAAAACGAGCAAATTAAATTAAACGCTAATAACGTTGTAAAAGGCAATTTTGCACCTAGAGCATACGCTTTAGCTGCTTAGTTCGACAGACTGAACTATGCCCACTCTTAATGCCCAGCTTGCCGGTATTAAGGGTCAATCATGCAAGACGCAGTACGGGGATGAGAATTAACCGTATCAAGTTCTTTCTCAAAGCGCGTAACGCTTAAAACTGCTTAGTTTCGGCTCAGGTTAAGGATGCTTTCCTTGCCGGAATAAGATAAAAGCCCCTACGCTCGTAGATGTTTGTTGCATTCCATTTTGGACGCGGGTTCGATTCCCGCCGTCTCCATACTTTTGAAGTTTAAGCCGTACTCCGATGGAGTAGGCGAAAACGAAAAAGCAAACGGATGTGAGTCCGTGACGGCGAAACGTTGAGTTTCGGCGGACAGGACGAAACTGGACGATGGCGACGTAGAAATCTTTGATTTCA
>CASEVT010000124.1 GCA_949291445.1 uncultured bacterium
ACTGTATCTGACTTTTTGAGTTCTTCAATCAACTCTTTTATACAGGATAAAAAGTTCGAACTTCGTCGCTTTACCTCCACCAATTATTAAGGACCTTAAATGGTCCTTTTTTAGTATTACTTCAAATATCATCTTGCATTGTACCAGATTGGAATTTGTGTATATAAGTTAATTACATGCACACAGACACCGGGAATTTATTTCATACTCTTACCGGTGGCACCTTCATACTCAAAAAGAAAACCAACACCATAAAATCACTGTATAAACGACAAATCCAAAGCGCAATTTAGAAGGTTGGTTTCAGAAGATCGGTGAATTAAGCATTGAACAATTCTTCTTATAATTTATAAATGCAAAGACAGATAAAAAACACTCTATTAGATTATATCCCCGATAATTTTGAAGTTGAAAATACGGTTCAAGCGGAACGCATTACTGTGTTAAACAGTACCTCAATTAAATCAGGGAGAATTCTTTATCTTTGCGAAAGAGAGCTCAGAGTAAAGGACAATCACGCCTTGCAATTTGCTATTCAAAAAAGTAAAGAATCAGGTTTTGGACTACAAATTATCCACCCAAAGAATATTTATGGTTACGCACCCAAACAAAATTTCATTGACAGACAGCTATATCAAGCACAAAAAACATTTCAAAATTCAAATCTGAATTTTACAATAAGTAATGACGCCCCACAAAAATTAATAAAAAATATAAATCCGGCCATTTTAATTGTCGATTTTAATCCGATATTAAAAAGAAATTATTTGAAAAATGTCGATAGCAAAGTCTATGAAATTGACGGGCACAACATAATTCCTGCAAAATACATCTCAAACAAACAAGAATATAGCGCAGCTACTCTCAGAAGAAAGATTTACAAAAATATTTACCCATTTCTAACCGAATTTAAAAATTTAACAACAGAAAAGATTGAAGCAGATTATGTACTGGAGGACTTTATTAAAAACAAATTACCGTATTATGCAGAATTAAAGAATAATCCATCAGAAGATATTACATCCGGACTATCAAAATATTTGAATATGGGTTTTATATCAAGCAGCAGGGTTGCTCTGGAAGTAATAAAATCTAATGCCGCAAAAGAAAATAAGGAGTCATTTTTAGAAGAACTTATCGTCAGAAAAGAACTTTCAGACAATTTTTGTTTGTATGCCGATAACTTCAAAGACTTTTCAGCTATCCCCAATTGGGCAAAAACCTCCCTATACAACCATCAATCCGACTTGCGAAAATACATATACACACAGAAAGAACTGGAAGAAGCAAAAACACACGACAGGCTCTGGAATGCGACACAACTTCAACTTATTAAAGAAGGTACAATTCATGGATACCTGAGAATGTACTGGGCAAAAAAGATTTCAGAATGGACAATTTCGCCGAAAAATGCACTAGATACAGCAATCTACCTGAACGACAAATATGCCTATGATGCCCCATCTGCTAACGGTTATGTAGGGATATTGTGGGCTATAGGAGGACTACACGACAGAGCATTTGCAGAATATCCCATAACAGGCAAGATTCGTCGAATGACCTATGATTCTCTGAAAAGGAAATACAATTTATCTGAATATATAAACGAATACTTGTCCGAATAATAAAAAAGTCTCATCAAGTATGCAAATCTCTCACAACAATCAAAACAAGTTATGAGCTTGAATAAATTGTATGACATAAAACAAATACTCCCCTCCACAAATCAAAAACAATCCCGGAAACTAAATTATTTAAACCGTACTGCTCGTGTATAAGTCAACAATCAAGAGTAGAGCTATGTGCCCACTAAACCACTGGCAGAAGTAGAACTTAAAAAGAAGAAAAGTTGCTAAAACTGTCAGTTTTTGGCAACTTATGATACTTGATTAATTATATTAATAAAATAATCGAATTGTTAAATCCAAAGAACATTATGTAGAAACGCATATTTTCGTGTTATAATAAAATTGTTTTCAAAATAAGGAATCTAATATGCAGACACTAACTTCAGTAAAAACAGCCGTATTGATAGCAACATATAACAGACCTGAGGTCATAGAGGACACTTTATCATATTGTTTAGGTATTTATGAAAAGTTTAACTTTGATGTATATGTATTTGACTCCGGCGAAACTCAAAAAAGCGAAAGAGTCATAAAGAAATTACAAAACACACATAAAAATTTATATTACATAAGGCTATGCAGTTATACGCATCTTGATTGCAAATGGTTGGACATGGTCAGAGGTAAATATCTAAAAGATGATTATGATTATTACTATGTGTGCAGTGACAGTAATTCTTTAACCGAATATTCATTGCAAAAATTTTACCCATACTTGCAAAAATCCTATGACATAATAACCCTCAACGACTTTGCACATATAGACAAAACAACAGAATACACAGATGCAAATGAATATTTTAACTCTCCGAACTCAAACGTAGGGCTTTGGGGAGGCGCAATTTATAATAAGAGATTGTTTAATCTGAGTGATGAAGAGTGGAATGAACTTATTTTCAAATGGTTTAATAAACAAGATGAATACATAGGTTACGTGGGATTTATTTTTGACAGATTGAGTAAATTAAACGACCTAAAAATTGTCATCCCAGAGATGAATGTAAAACCAAGCATGATATTACACAGAAGCAGATACAAAAAGTATTCATTTTGGAGGTTTGATGCGCTAAAACTTTTAGCGATTACTTACCCGAAAATATATGCAAAATTACCTAAAATATACACAAATAAACACGAAAAGTTATTAAACCTACTTAGAGCAAATTTTAACGAAGACTATTTTTGGTTTTGTAAAAGAAATAAGTCCTTTAATCTGAAGAACTATCTTAAGCACAAAGAAATTTTGGACAAATACGATCCACAAATAATGAACAAGAGAATATTTTTTATCGCCATACTGCCCAAAAGAAAGTTTTTTTATAACTTAATAAAAAAGCTTGTTAAATAACAAGCTCATATGCCATCAAATAAAAAATAACAATAAAAGTTAAAATTGGGTAAAATATTCAAAAAGCTCAGTTTTCAGCAATCTACTCTTGAGAATTAGTTCAAATACTAAACCTAAAGCCAAGCAGCAGAGCAATCCCCGAGCGTCCACCATTAC
>CASEVT010000125.1 GCA_949291445.1 uncultured bacterium
GTAAGGTTTGGACAAATAATTATGTAATTTATGATGAAAATGATTCTCTCACTTTGATTAAGGGTGCCATAAAAAAGCTTAATCTGGATGAAAAAGTTTATCAGCCCAAGCTGGTTAAAGTTGCGATTAGTAACGCAAAAACCAAGATGCAAGATGCCTATACATTCTCTACAAGAGCAAGAGATTATCGCACTCAAAAAATTGCTGAGATATACGAGGATTATGAAAAACAGCTTCTTGCCAATAATGCCATAGATTTTGACGACATGCTTTTATTAACTGTGAATCTTTTGAATACCAATGAAGATGTACGTCAAAAATACCACGAACGGTTTACACATATACTGGTCGACGAGTTTCAGGACACTAATATAAGCCAGTATACTCTGATAAAAAATATTTATTCTAACGGTAAGGCTGAAGTTGAGTTGACCGACAGAAGCCTTTGTGTGGTTGGTGATGTTGATCAGTCAATTTATAGTTGGCGAGGAGCGGATTACAGGATAATTTTGAATTTTCAAGTTGATTATAAGAATGCAAAACTTATTAAGCTTGAGCAAAATTACCGTTCGGTTTCGACAATACTCGATGCTGCCAATGCGATTATTGTTAACAATACTGAAAGGGTGAGCAAGAACCTTTTTTCTACCAAAGGTCAGGGCGATAAAATTAAAATTTATGAGGCTCAAGATGAGTCTAATGAAGCAAATTATATAGCAAGCAAGATCCTTGATTGCTCAGAACGCTACTCTGATATAGCAGTGTTGTACAGGACTAATTCTCAGTCTCGACCTATTGAGGAAGCTCTTATTTCTCAAGGTATACCCTACAAAATGGTTGGCGGGTTGAAATTCTATGACAGAAAAGAGATTAAAGACTTGATTGCGTATTTGAGAATCCTGTATAATCCGAACGATTCGCAAAGTTTGAAAAGAATAATCAATGTCCCGAAACGCTCAATTGGTGCTTCTACCGTAACTCTTTTGGATGAACTTGCCTCAAATAACGGAATATCTATGTTTGAGCTGATTTCATCCATCGATTCATATGATGAGTTTAAAAATAATGTCAAGGTTAAGTTGAAAGATTTTCTCAATCTTTACGAACGGCTTATACAAAGAAAAACTTCATTACCATTGCCTGAGTTTATCGGTTTTGTTATTGAAGAATCGGGGTATTTAAGAGAGTTGCAAGAAGAAGATACCGAAGAATCTCAAACCAGAATTGAGAATTTGCAAGAATTGATTAATGTTGCAAGAGAATTTGAGCCGACTGAATCTGAAAATATTCTCGGTGAATTTTTGGCTCAGGTTGCTCTGGTCAGTGACTTGGATGATACTGTTGATGTTAATAATGCAGTTACACTTATGACTTTACACGCAGCTAAAGGATTGGAGTTTAAGAATGTGTTTCTTGCCGGTCTGGAAGAAGGTATTTTTCCGCATAGCCGTTCGTTAAACAGTAATTCTGAAATGGAAGAAGAAAGACGACTCATGTATGTGGGGGTTACCCGTGCAGAGGAGAATTTGTATATTTCATACGCAAAAAGACGACAAATGTGGGGTGAAACCAGATATTACAGTCCAAGCCGTTTTCTTGCGGAAATCCCTGAGTCACTTACGGAACGTAACATATCTTCTGATAGCTATCAAAGTCGTGCTACATTTAAAACTGCGGTTGAGAAAATTAAGACTGATAAATCGGGTTATGTCCCCTCTTCAGCTTCTTTTGGTAAGGGGTTTGTCGCACCTAAAAATCAAACTACTCATCTGCAATCGATAAGTAAGGTTGTGAAACCGCAAGTTACTCACAAAAAAGAAGCCTTTGTTGTGAAGAGCGAAAAAAATAAAGCTAATGACGATGAACGGGTTAAAAAACTTTTGGAAGACAACCCTATAAAAAGAATGCTGGAGGAAAAACGTAGAAAAGAAATGCAATCCTCGGAACTGTCAGCGTCGGAAAATTCTGTTGTGAAAAAGTTTGAAAAAGGTGACAGGGTCTTTCATGAACGGTTTGGTATCGGTCATATAGAAGAGGTTAAAGAGATTGGTGCTTCTACTATGTTTATCATTGATTTCGGTAAACAAGGAAAAAAAGCTGTCGATGCTTCTTATTCTAATTTGAAGAAGTTTTAATTTCTTATACTCCAAGATTGACAGAGCGTTATGGGCTTGGTATATTA
>CASEVT010000126.1 GCA_949291445.1 uncultured bacterium
AACCTTACCATCGGGACTTTTGTAATTCTCTATATCAAAACGCAAAATTCTGCCGCAAATACTATGAAAAGTTCCGACCCACATTTTCTTAACGGTATCTTCGTCGAGCATCTTTGAAAGACGTTCACGCATCTCTTTAGCAGCCTTGTTAGTAAATGTCACAGCAAGGATCTTATTGGGGCTAACACCTGATTTAACAAGATTGACAATACGACTGGTAAGTACCTTTGTCTTTCCGCTGCCCGCACCTGCTAATACCAAAAGTGTACCGTTTTGTTCGATTACCGCCTCTTTTTGCTTCTCATTTAATTGCGAAATATAATCTTCCATAAAAACCTATCCCGGCTCCCGCTATTTATTACAACAATCTCCCGTTATGACAACCTAAATAGTTCTTCTGAACTAAATTTGCTTTTATAACCTCTTTAAATATTAAAACACACTTTTTATAAAAATTTTACCTAAAAAACAATTTTTAACATGCACCTTCACAATAAAAAAAATGAAACCCGAATTATGAACTTATTTTGGGAAGAAATACAGCATTGAAGCACAATTTGAAAGATGCAGGAAGTATTCATATACAAATAGTTTGTCAAAATGCTAAAAAATGTGCTATTATTATAATACTCAAAAAAGGTTTTGAAGTAAATTCATATATAGATAAACATAGCAAGGTAAAACGAATGTCAGACGAAAAAGAAACACAACCTACCATTATGGTACCGACAGATGATTTGGACTCTGTTCCCCAAGATGATGCGAATACGGTTGATCAATTGGCAATGGAATTGGCAACAATACAACAATCTGCAAAAAGAATAGCGATTATCGGAAGCAGAAATTTGCCTATTACTCATCAACAGCTCATTGAAACAATATCATCAGCACTTGTCAGCCAAGGCAACACGGTTATAACAAGCGGCGGCTCTAGCGGGACAAATGCAGCTGCAATCAGAGGCGCAATGAAAGCAAATCCTGATAAACTCAAAGTTATTCTGCCACAAACCATTGGACAACAACCGTCTGATGTTCAAGATCAGCTCATCGGAGTACCTAACATAATTGAACATGCCGACAGAGCAATGATGACTCTTGCCGATGCAAGCAGAATTTGTAACAGAGAGATTATTGACGACTGTCAACAATTGATTTGCTTCCTTTCGCACACTTCAAACACATTGCATAAAGCAATCGAATATGCAAAAGAAAGCCACAAAGTCATTACTTCTTTCTATTTGGATTAAGTTCAACTTTGTTTTAAGATTCATAATCAACTTAAAAAAGAGCAACAATTGTTGTTCTTTTTTAGTAAATAAAGCAATGCTTGTGATAATATGTACAAAGCAGAGGTAAGAAATGTTTTTAGACAAGGCTAAAATCAGAATCTTGTCAGGCAAAGGCGGCAATGGCGCAGTCGCTTGGCGAAGAGAAAAATATGTCGACAAAGGCGGCCCCGCAGGTGGTGACGGTGGACGTGGCGGTGACGTTTATTTCGTTGCCGACGAAAACATGACAACGCTTATGGATTTCAAGTACAAGTCTATTTATAAAGCAGAAAACGGAGAAAACGGCCGACCCAAAAGCCAACACGGTAGAGGCGGCAAGGATTTAATCATCAAAGTACCGCTTGGAACCGTCGTCAAAGACCCTGAAAACGACAAAATTATAGCTGATTTAACAGAACACGAACAAAAAGTCCTTGTTGCAAAAGGAGGAAGAGGTGGTAGGGGTAATGCAAGATTCGCTACCGCTCAAAAAAGAGCCCCACAATTCAGCGAACCCGGTGAACCGGGGATTGAACGTGACTTGGAACTTGAATTAAAATTAATTGCCGACATTGGACTTTTAGGAATGCCTAATGCCGGAAAATCTACACTAATAAGTGTTGTCAGCTCTGCAAAACCCAAAATTGCAGATTACCCGTTTACCACACTCGTTCCGCATCTGGGAGTGGTCAAAAAAGAATCATCCGACGGGTTTGTTATAGCCGACATTCCGGGGCTTATTGAGGGAGCAAGCGAAGGCATCGGGCTCGGGCATGAGTTCTTAAGACATGTTGAAAGATGCAGATTCCTCATTCACGTCGTCGATTTAACACAAGAAAACCCAGTCGATAATTATAAAAAAATTAACCTTGAACTAAAAAAACACGGCACAAGATTGAGCGACCTGTACCAAATTATTGCACTCAACAAAATTGATGCAATCAGTGAAGATGAAAAAATTAAATATTTGGAAGAATTTAAAAAATATGCTCATGATGTATTTCTGATCTCTGCTGCAACTAAAGAAGGTGTAGAAACTCTTATGGATTTTGTTAAGCTAAAAGTAGATGAAATACCTAAACCCGAGTTTAAAATAGAAATAGACGAAGATTTAGCAGCTTTTGACAATGACGACAGCTCTTATGCGGTTTATAAAATTGACAAAAAGACCTACAGTGTTGAAGGCGGAAAAATCATCAGGCTTGCCAATGTCACCGATACCAGAAACATTGATCAACTCTACAGATTCCAGAACATTCTTGCGGCAATGAATGTCTATGATGCACTAAAAGAAGCCGGCATTCAAGACGGTGACATGGTAAAAATCGGACATATTGAGTTTGAATATTATAATTGATATTGTTCTTTAATCCTCGCTGCCTCCTTATTGACTCTTTGGGAAGCAATTTTGTTTGAAACATTCCTGTAGAGTTTAGCAGCTCGTTCATAGTCATTAAGGGCATCTTTGTAGCGTTTTACAGAGAGCAAATATTCAGCCCTCAACTCATAAAAATCAGGTCTGTACTTATCCAAAGAAATTGCAACATCTAAATCCGCCAATGCAGCCTGTGTATCAGACAGGATAAAAAGTGCTTTTGCTCTTTCAAAATATGCATCTCTATAATTTTTATCAATCTCAATTGCCTGAGAAAAATATTCCACAGCAGATGGGTAACTCCAATCACCTGCATCAGCCAGACCGCGGTAATAATAACCAATCGCATCATTGGGATGTTTTTTGATATGATTATCGGCAATTTTTCGAACGCAGTAGAAATTGGAATTTTTTAAACACGAAGATACTTTTGAACCGCCTCGACGAAAAACGCTTGAAAAATCACCATAACCGGCATAAAAATATTGCAGTACACCCATTAATATCAACACGCCGGCAAGTATTTGCAATTCTTTTTTTCCAAACGACATAAACACAACCTTAATTAGTTATTAATTGTCTTGCAAAGTTCAATGAATCTTCAGTTATATCACCAGCCGCCAGCATAGCAATTGCCTTGATCCTATTTTCCTGATCAAGCGTGTATACCTTAACTTTTGTTTGTTCATCCTGACTCTTTGTGACGTAGAAGTGTCTATCTGCTTTGGCAGCGATTATAGGTTGATGGGTAATAGAAATTACCTGATGTGATTTTGCTAAAAAAGCAATTTCATCAGCTACTGCCTGTGAAGCTTTGCCGGATATACCTGTATCTATTTCATCAAAAATAATAGTATTTATTTTGTCACTTGCAGCGAAAATTGTTTTGATAGCAAGCATTACGCGAGAAATTTCACCTCCGGATGCAATCTTTGCCAAGGGTTTTGGTGCTTCGGATACATTTGTAGAAATAAGAAATTCAACATCATCGCTGCCATTAGAATTAAATTCACACGGACTTATGCCTATTTCAAAACGGACTTTGGGCATGTCCAATTTTTCCAGCTCTGCACTTAACAGTCCGGACAACTCGCTTGCAACATGTTTTCGTGAACTGCTAAGTTTCTCTG
>CASEVT010000127.1 GCA_949291445.1 uncultured bacterium
ATTCAGTCCAATTTTGAGCAATAAATTGATTCAAGTTCTCATGATAACACACTGATATAGCAATCTCCCACAGGCAAGAGTAAGAGGCAATACAGACATAATGAATAAGCATGATTTGTCAGAAACAGGATGCTGTAAAACAACATAAATCTTCCCTGTATTCAAATTGTTTTATATGTAATTTGCTATACAGAGGGCTGTAGCGGTATGCCTCTGTTGTAACTTTGATTAGAAACAGTTGTATTTTATCAATGTTACAACGGCAAAACCGTCTTATACTTCGTTGGCAGCTTCGCTGCTAATTAAATTTCTCATAGTAAATATTATTAATACAACTAACTATATATCCATTTTATTCAAATGCAAAGTAACCGCAGTATCAAACAGTTTAAAAGTTATTACCGTATTTGCAGTTATTTGACAAAATCTATTTTGTATTAAAATATGCTTATGGAAGACAAGTTTTTTTTAAATAAAAAGAAAAAATCACCTGAAATAAAAATTAAAAACATGGGTGTTGATATAGACAAAAATGAATACAGAGAAATAGTTCTGTCTAATTCAGCACATCCGGAAGCTTCTTTTTATGACAGATATAAATAATAAAATAAAAAGCCCCCTTTATTTATTAAGAGGGCTTTTATTTATTAGGGTAAGTGAAATTTATTAATGTGGTTTATACAGGCTTTTCTCCTGCACGAAATTTGCTTACTCTTTAGTATATTCCGCATCAATTACATCGTCATCGGAATTTGAAGAGTCAGAAGAATTTGACTCAGAAGAAGAATTTTCAGCAGATTGTTGTTCTTGTTGAACTTGACTGTAAGCAGCCTGAGAAATTCCATACATTGTTTGCTGTAAATCTTCAGACAACTTTTTCAACTCATCAGCGGGTTTATTAGCTTTCAGAGCGTCCTCAAGGTTTTTTCTTTGTTCTTCAAGCTTAGATTTATCAGAATCAGAAATTTTGCCTTCAAAATCCTTGACAATCCTTTCAGCAGAAGAAATCAAGCTGTTTGCATTATTTCTAATTTCAGCTTCTTCCTTATGTTTTTTATCAGCTTCAGCATTAGCTTCAGCTTCTTTAACCATTCTGTCAATATCCGCTTCAGAAAGGTTTGAAGAATTGGTAATTGTAATTTTTTGTTCTTTGTTTGTAGCTTTATCTTTAGCCGAAACGTTAACAATACCGTTAGCATCGATATCGAATGTAACTTCGATTTGAGGCAGACCTCTCATTGCAGGCGGAATACCATCCAACCTGAACATACCGAGCGATTTATTATCTCTAGCCATCGGACGTTCACCTTGCAAAACGTGTACATCAACAGCAGTTTGGTTATTTTCAGCAGTTGAGAACACTTGAGATTTTGCAACGGGAATAGTAGTGTTTCTGGGAACCAAAGGTGTCATTACACCACCTAGGGTTTCTATACCGAGTGTAAGCGGAGTTACATCAAGAAGTACAATATCTTTAACCTCACCTGCCAATACACCGGCTTGGACAGCAGCACCAACGGCAACTACTTCATCAGGGTTTACAGACTGGTTAGGTTCTTTACCGGTGTATTCTTTAACCAAGGCTTGTACAGCAGGAATACGTGTAGAACCACCAACGAGAACTACTTCATTTATATCGCCTTTTGTTAAACCAGCATCTTGCAATGCTTGTTCGACAGGTTTTTTGCATCTTTCCAGCAAATCATGAGAAAGTTCTTCAAATTTTGCTCTGGTTAACTGCAAATCCAAGTGTTTAGGGCCGTTTGCATCAGCCGTAATGAAAGGAAGGTTTATAGTTGTTTCAACAACGGAAGACAACTCACACTTAGCCTTTTCAGCCGCTTCTTTCAAACGTTGCATAGCCTGTTTGTCACCACGAAGGTCGATACCTTCTTGTTTCTTAAACTCATCTGCCATCCAGTCAATAATCTTTTGGTCAAAATCATCACCACCTAAGTGAGTATCACCGGATGTAGAAAGAACTTCGTGAACACCGTCACCGATTTCCAAAACTGACACATCGAAAGTACCACCACCAAGGTCAAATACAAGAACTTTTTCAGGTTTGTCTTTTTCCAAACCGTAAGCAAGTGCTGCAGCTGTAGGTTCGTTTACAATACGAAGAACATCCAACCCGGCTATTTTACCGGCATCTTTAGTAGCCTGTCTTTGAGCATCATTAAAATATGCAGGAACTGTGATTACTGCAGAGGTAACTTTTTCGCCCAAATATGCAGACGCATCATCAGCTAATTTTCTTAATATCATTGCTGAAATTTCTTGAGGTGTATATTCTTTTCCGTTTATTTCTTTTTTATAATCAGAACCCATTTGTCTTTTGATAGAGGCAATAGTCTTATCAGGGTTAAGGATTGCCTGACGTTTTGCCAATTGACCTACCAACTTTTCACCGGTTTTTGAAAAACCGACAATTGAAGGGGTCGTTCTGGAACCTTCCGCATTAGCTATAACAGTAGGTTTTCCACCTTCCATTACTGCCACAACAGAGTTTGTAGTTCCTAAGTCGATACCAATTGTTTTAGCCATATTATTCTCCTTCGAACTATTAACTTTTACTAACTAATTATTTTATATCACCGTTTTTCAAAATTTATAAAAAAATAAACAAAAAATTAATATTTCAAAAGATTTTTAATGAATTATATTGTTAAGATTGTAAACACCTGCACCGACAAATTAGCAAGAAATAAATCGTTTTTATTTATAACGAATATGCAAATATTGAATATAATCAACACATTACATAGAATAAACACACCACCTGTCAGTTTCGGCAAAAAAATCCCATCTGATACTTCTTTTCAAAAAGACAATACTCTTCAAAATGATGTATTCATAAAAAGCCATAACAAACTTTTAGAAAAATACACGGCAAAATGCCACGCGAACATAACTACGAAATATGGCTCAATCGTATATGGAGATAAAGGGTTTTCATATTTTGAATTCGAAAAACCTCAATCGCTTCAAGGGGCACTTAAGCGCATAAAATACTTACAAAAAAATTTTAGACCCCACTATGGAATAATAACACATAACTATATTTATAAAGGTTTTGATGACGCATTTTCTAAAAAATTCAAAAAAGATAAATTCGTAAGATATCTTGGCTCCGGCGGTTCATCAATAGCAATTGAAAGAGAGGATGGAAAGGTACTTAAATTATCCGTTTTGGATCCATTCTACTTCAATCGTCCGATTGAAAGCTTTGATGCAAAACTTTTTGAAAAAGGTGAAAATAATAATTACCACTATTGCATTCAAGAAAAATGCTCTCAAAAAGAAATTACAGATGAGCATGTTGAAGTTATGCGTGAACAAATCGAAAAAAACGGCTATAAAGCAACAGATTTATCTCAAGAGCAGATTGGATTCGGACAGGATGGTATGTTGTACCTGATTGACCCTGAATGTGCAATCAATGAATCTGATTTGGAAGAATCAAAAAAAGAAAACGAAGAATGGATGCGCAAATACGGATTAGATCTAGATTACATCTAAATCACAGCTCATATAATAAATACCGGCTTATTCTGCCTGTTTTTTGTTGTACATAACGGATGAAATAAATGCCGAAACAATAAAAACCAACCCTAAAAGTCCGGTTATAACTTCCGGTACCTCGTGGAACGTAGAAACAAACATTAAACAAGCCAATGCACCGATTGCCCAATGAGCACCATGCTCCAGATATCTGAATTGCTTCAACGTACCCTCTTCAACAAGAAGTATCGTCAACGATCTGACAAACACAGCACCAATTGCCAAACCTATTGAAATAATAATAATATCTTTGCTTAAAGCAAACGCACCCAATACCCCGTCCAGTGAAAAAGAAGCATCTATTAATTCCAAATACATAAACGAAACAAAACCACCGGTTCTTGCACAATCACCAACCAATTTTGCCGTTCTTTGAGCCTCTTTTGCTTCCAAAAATTTACTGATGCCATCTATCAACAAATATAAAACCACCCCGCCAATGCCCGACAATACAACTTCTAGCCTGCTAGACGCCGCAACATGCGTCTGAACTACACCTATAAGAATTAAAGTTATAACCGTCTCTAAACCATATATATTACCGGCATGACAAAGTTTTTCTTCAATACACTCTATCCAGTGCACCTTTTTTTCTTCATTAAAAAAGTAATGTAAAAACAACATCATCAAAAATGCTCCGCCAAATGCCACAATCGGCGCGTGAGTTTGATGCAAATAATGTGCATACTTATCCGCATTGTATACAGCCATCTTAGCAACGTTAATCATTGAAACATTAGCAAATAAAGAAACAATCAACACGGGAAATAAAAATCTCATACCAAATACCGCTATAGCAATCCCCCATGTCAAAAACCGATGCCGCCACTCATCACTCATATGCTCAAGCTTCATAGCATTGACCACGGCGTTATCGAAAGATAAACTAATCTCAAGCACACTTAATACAAAGACAATAAACAAACTAAACAACCCGCTGCCGGGATGCATATGCTCCGCCCATAAATAAGCAATAACCAGACCTATTATAGTTATGATTATCGATTCACCAAAATGTTTCCACATACAAAATACCTCTCCCCCTCATAATAATTGAATTTAAAAATTTTTAAATACAATTAATAGATGAAAAAAACGGTTAACACAGAAGTATCAACCGTTTCGTTATGCTTATAGCTTTTTACTTTTAGTTTTCCCGATAAATTTTAATCTAAAAACCAAAAAGCAAACTATTTTTTAACTTTTTTCTTTTTGTTCTCATCGTTCACCGAAGCCTCGTCACCGGAAGAGACCTCAGACCCGACCTCAGTAGAGGAATCGCCCTCAGCATCATGGCATTGAGCGGCAACATCGTGATTTACTTCTTCAGTATTTTCGGAAGCAGAACTTGAATCATCCTGCCCATCGGCTTTTTCTGCATCTTCATCAGCAGTCTTCGCATCAGAAGAATCGGGATCAGCACCGGACTCAACATCATTATCAGAATCTGACGCCTCCAAAGCTGCCAGAATCTCGGCACGCTTAGCCTCTTCTTCAGCAATTTCCAATTCTTCAATCTCCTCTTTAGTTCTTGCCCTAACCACAGGGATATTCAACATAAGAGCAATCGAATCACCTTCGCCCTCAAGATTCAAGTCCAACGCCTCTTTATCAATTTCAATATACTTAGAAATAACGTTTATAAGCTGCTCGCGCATTTTCTGCATAGTAACAACATCTAAATTCGTTCTATCATGAAGCAAAACCAGCTTAAGTCTGTTAGTAGCAGCTTCTTTAGTATTTTCACCCTTATCATTTTGAAAAAAGCCTAAAACACGCTTGTAAAAATCAGTAAAAATCTCTTTCATCGTTCCGGCTCCTTTCTAACCCTTAATCCTGAAAAGCTTTTTGACTTTAGCAACAATTGCATCAAATCCCTTAGGCTCATCAATATCAAGAAAGGGAACTTCTTCACCGGATATTCTTCTTGCGACATTGTTATAAGCCTGACCCGCAAGTGATTTTTCATCATTTACGATCGGTTCACCTTTGTTGGTAGAAGTAATAATACCGGTATCCTCCGGAATAATTCCTATGAGATTGCAAGAGAGTATATCAACAACATCATCAACACTCATCATATCATTAGCCTTGATCATGCTGGGTCGAACACGGTTAATAAGTAACTTATAAGACTTAATTTCCTCTTTCGCTTCCAAAAGACCAATAATCCTGTCAGCATCCCTTACGGCAGACATCTCAGGAGTAGTAACAACAATAGCCTCAGAAGCACCTGCAATAGCAGTCTGAAAACCTTGTTCAATACCGGCCGGACAATCAACAAGAATATAATCGTATTCTTCCTGCAATTCTTCACAAATGGCTTTTAACTGTTCAGCACTAACTGCAGACTTATCACGAGTTTGTGCAGCAGCTAACAAACACAAATTAGGATTTTTCTTGTCTTTGACAAGCGCCTGTTTCAACTTGCATCTGTCTTCGACAACATCCACAAGCGTATAGACGATCCTGTTTTCAAGCCCCAAAAGTAAATCTAAATTTCTTAATCCGATATCAGTATCAATCAAGACCACACCGGCTCCATTTTTTGCCAATGCCGTCCCGATATTAGCACTGGTAGTAGTTTTGCCTACCCCGCCTTTTCCTGAGGTAATTACGATTACTCTCCCTGTCATTGTTTGTGCTCCTTTGTATTATATGGTTTATTCAGTTATTACGTTTATAATTTAATTTTTTGGATTAATCCGTTAGTTTCAATATAACAATATTATCGTTTATAATTCTTGCCTCTTCGGGAGTGACGGAATTCGACTTGTCAATATAAGCAACATTAAGCGCATCAGGTCTGCGAGCATAAAACTCACCAATACGAAGTTGTATTGCATTGAGTTGCAGCGCACGTATTCTGGCCTTAAGATTCCCGTCAGAACCTGCATGGGCAATACCACCGAGCGTCCCCCATACAGTAATATCACCGGCAGCATAAAGTTCTGACCCCGGATGACAATCACCAATGACAATTATATTACCGTCAAATTTTATAACCTGACCCGAACGAATCGTCTGTTTAACATATCGAGTTGGCATTTTTAATATTTGATAATCCTCTTCGGTAAGCTCTTCCTCTTCAGGGATCTCAATATTAGCCGCCTCCTGCGCAAGAGGATAATTGTCTTGTTCGGCAAGAATATTCTCAAGTTTAGTTTCAGAATTAAAAATACTATCCAATTGAGCCTGAATTTCCTCATTTTCCAAAGTTGTCGAGGCAACAGGCTTTTGCAATTCAATAGAATCAGACTCATCATCAACCACATCAGCAGACACATCAACAATATCATCAACAGCCGGTTCACCCGCTGGACACTCATCAACAACATCCGGATCAATATAGATGTCATTTACCGATATATCAGCCTTTGTATTGTTCGCATCAACAGTTTCACTGCCAAGTTCATTATCAACATTATCACTTAACTCAAGTTTGCCGGAAGAACTTGCAATAACAGAATCGATTGCCTCAGAAACAAATGCCTCTAACTCTTCCTTGTCAGACACAATATCCGAATCAAGAACACTTTCTGAAGAATTTTTAATACACTCGGGATTATAGATAACTTTTTCAAGCTCATTTTGCTTATCAATCGCTTCCAGGTCAGAATCAATTTTATCCGACAAAACTTCATCGCAAGAGCCGCCTTGAATAGTAGAAACCTCATCCGATTTATCAGTCAAATCAGACACCGGTAAATGTTCGGTCATGGGAATATATTGAGCAGAAGGTTCTTCTTTTACTTTTTCTGTAACATTCAAGCCGATAGTAGCAGCAGCAAGTTCAGTCTGTTTAGATTCAGATGAAATTGCAGAC
>CASEVT010000128.1 GCA_949291445.1 uncultured bacterium
ACAGTAAACTTTTAATAAGTTTACTGTTTTTATTACAAAATGAAAATAATATTATGCCATTTTGTCAAATTTTACACGGCCTTTTTTTAAATAAGTTTCAACAAGACAGTTAAACCTATCAGGAATAGTCATTATTACAATCTTGTCCAAATCTTTATTAATCAAAGGTTCATGCACAGCCTGTTTATTCAACGCGAAAAAACCCGATTTTGCATAATAAAAAAACTGCCGTTCTGTTTTCAGCTCGCGCAAATCTACTTTATACAAACCCGAAAAGCTTGGTTCAACTGATTTAATCATAATAAATACTTCCTTCAATCCAATTAAACCACAAAAAAAATAAAATTTGCCAAGATTTAAAAACCAATTAACATTGATAATTCAGAAAATTGGAGCCCCAAAGACTTTGCAACGTCAGAATTGGTAAGCTTACCCTGATATGTATTGACTCCCTTATATAATTCCGGAGTTGATTTCACAGCTGCAATAAATCCCTTATCAGCGAGCTTTTCCACATACGGAAGGGTATAATTATTTAAGGAGACAGTAGCAGTCCGAGCAACCAAACTCGGTACATTGGGCACACCGTAATGAACAACATTATGTTTGACAAAATACGGATTATCAATAGAAGTAGGTTGCTCTATTGTTTCAACGATTCCGCCCTGATCAATTGATACATCAACTATAACAGCACCACCACGCATCGTTTTAACAATTTCCTCCGAAATAATTTTCGGAGCTTTCAAGCCGGGAATCAATACTGCACCAATGATTAAATGTGCAGACTTACAAAATTTACGCAAATTGTAATCATTTGAAATACCTGTCTTAACTCGTCCGTTAAACATATTTTCCACAACAGCAAGCTTAGATGGTAAAATATCCAAAATAGTAACATCAGCCCCCATGCCGGAAGCAACCTTAGCCGCATTAATCCCGACAGTACCTGCACCAATAACCAAAACCTTTGCAGGCAACACACCGGGAACCCCACCAAGCAATATTCCCTGACCACCGGCAGTATTTTCCAACAATCTTGCACCAATTTGTATAGACATTTTTCCTGCAATCTCACTCATTGGAGTCAACAATGGCAGAGTTCCATCAGATTTTTGAATAGTCTCATAAGCGATTGCAGTAATTTTTTTCTTAAGTAAAACATCTAATAGTTCGGGTTCAACAGCTAAATGGAAGTAAGTAATGATTGTCTGACCTGTTTTAAAATACTGGTACTCTTCTGGAAGCGGTTCTTTAACCTTAACAATAATTTCAGACTTTGAATATACATCAGCGAGTGAATCCAAAATCTTTGCCCCAACATCCTCGTAATGTTGATCCTCAAACCCGATACACTTGCCCGCATCTTTTTGGACATAAACTGTATGCCCGTGACTTATCAAGCTTTTAACAGAAGTAGGTATCAATGAAACCCTATGTTCACCATTTTTTATCTCGCGCGGTACACCAATAATCATAAAACCTCCTAAATATTAACAAGTGATTTCATTGCTTCATCGATTTCATCCAAAATCATATTAGCAGCAACAACTGGATCATCCGCAGAAGTGATAGGTCTACCGACAACCATAAAATCAACACCTGCTTTGATTGCATCTGCAGGTGTTACAACCCTTATCTGATCGTTAACCACAGACCATGTAGGGCGTATTGCCGGACAAAGGATTATGAACTCCTCATCAAATTCCTGTCTAATCCGTCTTGCCTCTGATGCACTGGCTATTACACCATCGATTTTAGATTCCTTTGCCAAATATGTAAGATGTGACACATATTCATCTATATTCATCTTTACGCTTAATTCTTCAGTCAATGTTCTCTGTCCGAAACTGGACAATAAAGTAACCCCAAGGATAGTAGGAATAGGTTGTTGATATTTTTTTGCTGTTTCTTTAGCAACCTTAACCATTGAGGTCAACATTTTAGACCCGCCGGCTAAATGCGCATTAAAAAAACTAACCCCTCTTTTCACAAGGTTAGAGCTAGCTTTTGCCACCGTGTTAGGAATATCATGGAATTTTCCGTCAAAATATACTTCACCGCCCAGACGTTTTATTGTGTCGATAGCATCGTAAGCACAAGACGTAAAAAGTTGCGGACCGACTTTAAAAAATCCGACATAATCTTTTAACATTGTAACCAATCGTTCCACATCATCGATTGAATCTACATCCAATGCCAACACGAGTCTATCTTTTGCAGATAAATTTTTATTACTTAAACCCATAATCCCTGCTTTCTTCTGAACACAACACGCAGTATAAAAACTAAAATGCTATCGAAAGTCTATACAATATAACATTTTTAGCCATTTTTTGCAATAGATAAATACTACAAATTCTATTTGTATATGTTCCATCCGACGCTATTATTAACAACATTAAGCTTTGATGGATCTCTGTCTTGATCCACTTTCATGACATTGAGCAACTTACGACTCTTAGACAATCTCATTATTTCAACGAGTTTGCCGTTATTATATTTGGGTACATCTATAAATTCAATGTTATGGTCACTGTTAAACACAGTTTTTTCAAGCGGACGTTCTTCGTTTTGATAATATTTTATTAGCTCATACGAATTGCCATTTTTTAGCGGGTAGTTATAAACAGCTTTAATAAATGTTTGTTTTTCACGCGTATTAGAAGGATTAAGGCGTTTACCGTACATAGGTGCTCCGATTACTTCATTTAACAAAGTTTTTCCATCAGAATCCCAGACCTCTATTTTGTACATACCAAGCGAATTATAAAATCTTTTAACCCGTTTTATAAGGTTATCCTTTGCATCGTACAATTCACGAGTAAAACTTTTAACAGCCTGTTTTGAATTTTTTACGTCACTTGAATCAGAAATAAATTCTGTAAATTTTTTGATTTTCAAATATACCTTACCCGAAGAATCCTTCAACACACTGTTTCTTGAATCAATATTTGTAAGTTTCAATTCATCACCGGCATGGGAGAATATTTCAGACAATTTCTTCTGTGCAAGAGTTTCTCGACTTATGGGTCGAACGTACTGAAACGGTTGTGCCTTGAATGAAGTCAATTTACCAGACATATTGTTTTCTATTTTCATACTCTTTCTCATCTCCAGTTAACAGTTATTTTATTTTAAAAAACGTAAAAATAATTTTTGCTATCAGAAAAAAATTTTTAATAAAATTTTACAACTAACATCTGGAGAAAACTTCCACGTCCAGAGAATCAACGGTATTAGTCAAAAAATAAGCAGCAGAAGCAATCATAGAGGCATTATCGGTACAATATTTCATTTCAGGGGCATGAATTTTGTAACCCTTATCCACAAGTGCATAAAACTTCTTTCTAATCTCGGAATTAGCGGCAACACCGCCCCCCAGAACAATCTGTTTAATATTATACTTTTGTGCAGCCTTAAGAGTCTTGTCAAATAATGTTGAGGTAATACACTCTTGAAAACTGGCGGCCACATCCTCTTTAGGCAACACCTGATCGTCAGCACAAAGTTTTCTTGTCAAATTCAAAACTGCGGTTTTTAAGCCTGAAAAACTAAAATCGAATTCACCGCTCACCTTAGCTTTTGGCAAAATATAAGCCTTGGGATTACCCAAAGGAGCCATCCTATCAAGATTCAACCCGCCCGGATACTCCAAACCCAGCAATCTGGCAACTTTGTCATACACTTCACCTGTGGCATCATCAATAGTTTCACCCAGAATTTCCTGATGAAGATATGAATCAACCTTGATAATCTGAGTATGCCCCCCACTAACCAGCAGCGCAATCATCGGTGGTTCTATATCACTATTTAAATAGTTTGCACAAACATGGGCGTTCAAATGATTCACCCCAATAAAAGGCTTATCATAAGTAACAGCAAAAGCCTTTGCTGCATTCAACCCGACCAACAATGACCCAACAAGCCCGGGACCGACTGTAGCAGCAACAGCGCTCAGATTTTCAGGCTTCATTTCAGCTTTTTCAAGTGCACTTTCTATAACCATATTAACCGCATCTAAATGTTCTCTTGCCGCAATCTCTGGGACAACTCCTCCAAACATCTTGTGAGTTTTTATTTGTGAAGCAACGACATTTGATATTACATCCCGACCGTTTTTCACAATTGCACAAGCAGTCTCATCGCAGCTTGACTCCAGCGCAAGTATATATATATCCTCCGCAGAATCAGGACCGATAAATACACTCTTTTGTGTGATTGGGGTTTTAAATTCTTTCAACATACTCCCTAGCCTCTTTATTATTTTAATACTAGCAAAGACATACTAACTCTTCAATTAAAATTATTTAAAATCTCTGCACGCAACGACAATTTGTATTACAATAAACGTATACAAAAATTAGGATAACAGGAGAAACGAATATGCCAAGACCAATGACGATTACAGAAAAGATCTTTGCAGCACATGCCGGACTTGATGAAGTAAAAGCCGGAGATTTAATCACCGCAAAAGTTGATGTCACATTGGCAAATGATATTACCGGTCCTGTAGCGATTAAGGAATTTAAAAAAATCGGTGTAAACAAAGTTTTTGATAAAGACAGAGTAATGTTTGTTCCCGACCATTTTGTCCCCAATAAAGATATTAAATCAGCAGAACAAGTCAAAATGATAAGAGAATTCGCAAAAGAAATGCAACTCACAAACTTTTTTGAAGTAGGCAGAATGGGGATTGAACATGCACTTTTGCCGGAGAAAGGACTTGTAACAGCCGGCGATTTAGTGATAGGCGCAGATTCACACACCTGTACATACGGAGCATTAGGTGCATTTTCCACAGGAGTAGGTTCGACTGACTTAGCTTGTGCTATGGCATCAGGTGAAACCTGGTTCAAAGTCCCATCTTGTATAAAAGTAGAATTTAACGGCAGATTAAACAAATGGGTAAGTGCAAAAGATTTGGTACTACATCTTATTGGTGATATAGGTGTGGATGGTGCTTTATACAAAACACTTGAAGTTGGCGGTAATGTCATTGAAGAAATGGATATGGACGGACGTTTCACATTCTGCAATATGGCAATAGAAGCCGGTGCTAAAAATGGCATAATCGTCCCTGATTCGATTACTGAAGCCTATTTAAAAAATCGTTCAATTCGTCCTTACAAATTCTACACAAGCGATGAATGCGCCGAATATGAAAGAATAGTTAAGTATGATGTTTCCAAAATAGAACCCACAGTTGCATTTCCACATTTGCCTGAAAACACAAAAGGAATCTCACAAATCGGAGAAATAAAAATTAATCAGTCAGTAATTGGCAGCTGTACCAACGGCAGACTCTCAGACCTGAAAATAGCTGCCGAAATATTAAAGGGTAAAAAAGTACATCCTGATGTTCGGTTGATAGTATTTCCAGGGACACAAAAAATTTACCTCGATGCAATTGAAAAAGGTTATATTCAAACAATAATCGAAGCCGGAGGTGCTGTATCCACTCCGACATGCGGACCTTGCCTCGGCGGACATGCCGGAATCTTGGCAGCTGGAGAACGCGCTATCTCCACAACTAACAGAAATTTTGTAGGCAGAATGGGACATGTTGAGAGTGAAGTTTACCTCTCCTCCCCTGCAATCGCTGCAGCAAGCGCAATTACAGGAAAAATCTCATCACCTGATGAGCTATAATTAATATAAACTTAACTGCTCAACATCCTCTAAAATATTTCGTAAAAATTTTTTGCGATGCCACTTTGTGGGACCATAAGTTTTTATTGCCTTGATATGGTGTGTGCAAAGATACCCCTTGTTTTTAGCCCAGCTGTACTGAGGATACTCTTTGTCTAACTCACACATAAATCGATCACGTGTAACTTTTGCAATAATACTTGCAGCGGCAATTGCAGCAGATTTAGAATCACCTTTTATAACAGATTCCATCTCAAGATTAAAATCTTTTATTTTTTTGTTTCCATCAATAAGCACCTTAACATTAGTTGAATCAAGCTTGTCCAACACAGCACAACAGGCAGACTTCATTGCATCTAATGAAGCATTGAGAATATTTTTTGATTCAATCTGCTCAATGCTGCTTTGCATTACAGAATATACAGAACGCTGAACAATTATATCATAAAGAGCTTCACGCTTCTTTGCAGACAACTTTTTGGAATCATTTAACTCTCTTAAGGCTTCTAATAAAGACTCATCCACATTGGTAAATGCGACTGCCGCCGCAAAAACCGGTCCAGCCCCTGGACCACGACCGGCTTCATCAGTACCGATTATGTAATCGATGCGCCCGCATTTGTGTGCATTATCAAAATCAAATAACTCTTTAATCATCACTATTATCCAATATAAAACGACCAATCCTGCCATCACGAAAATCAGTAAGCACCAACACGGCACACCTCGATATGTCTGGTTTGCCGCCTGAAAGAATCCAATTTCGACTCAGCGCTATACCAGACAACGACAATTCCTCATCCGGCTCAAGGTTGTAATATTCATAAACATTGTTCCTGTATTTTTCGTTCAATATTTTTAACAACTCATTCGCAACAGCCTCATTTTCATAGGCGTTTTCACTGACAGAATTAACCATCGCTAATTTGTGTGCCAACGCTTGATCATCTTGTTTTAAAGGTATAATCCCGGGAGTATCCAACAAATCAATTTTCGGATTAACTCTAACCCACTGCTGCTGTCGAGTAACTCCTGCTTTTGCCCCAACTTTTGTTTTAGCCTTTTTTATGAGTTTATTTATTATACTTGACTTGCCGACATTGGGCATTCCTACAACGACAACTCTCGCCGGTCTTGCCAATAAACCCTTTGCTACCAACTTGTCGATGCGCGGCTTGCTTAACTCCACAACCTTATTCACAATCTGTGACAAATCACCACTTTTTGATGCACTGGCAAGTATAACCGGATAACCGCTTTTTTCTTCCAAGAATTTCTTCCAATATCCAATCCGCCTCTCATCAGCTAAATCTGATTTATTCAAAACTATAACTCTGGGCTTTTCTCCAAGTAACTTCTCAATATTCGGATAACAAGAACTCAACGGTATCCTTGCATCCAATACTTCTATTACAACATCAACCAGATTTATTAATTCTTTAAGTTTCTTCTCAGCTTTTGCAATATGACCCGGATACCAGTGGATATGAGACATAAACACTCCCTTCGAGAAATATTTTTGCATTAAAAAAGCGGTTTTTCAACCGCCTTCAAAAATCTTCCGGATTAAAATTATCTCTTTTCAATCTTCTCTTTAATACGGGTAGCTTTACCTGAACGTTCTCTGAGGTAATACAACTTAGCTCTTCTGACATCACCACGTCTAAGAACGCTAATCTTTTCAATACGAGGTGAGTACACAGGGAACACACGTTCCACACCTACACCTTGAAAAGTCTTTCTTACTGTTATCGTCTTACCTACACCGCTACCGCGTTTTTTAATAATAATACCTTCAAAAGCCTGTGTTCTTTCCTTGTTTCCTTCAACGATTCTTACAAAAACTTTAACAGTATCGCCGGGATTCAATTCCGGAAGGTCTTTATCAAGATATTGTTGTCCTAATTCTTTAACTATCGGGTTCATTGTCTTTTTCCTTACTTTTATCAATATGACTTAATCCTACATAAAACATAAATTTATATCAAGGGTTAGCCCTACATAATATAAACATTTATTAAATTTTTAATTTTTCAAAAGAAAAAGAGCCCGCAAGCTCTTTATTCTTATTACAAAAACTAAAGATTAATCATATACATAGTTAATAAGAGCAGCCTCACGAGCTCTTTTTACAGCACGTGCCAATTCTCTTTGGTGTTCTGCGCAAGTACCTGTGATTCTTCTTGGCAGAATTTTTCCTGCTTCTGTTAGATATCTTCTGATTTTTTGTGCGTCTTTATAGTCAATTACTTCAACTTTATCAGCACAAAAGTTACAATTTTTACGTTTTTTCTTGTCAATTTGTTCTCTTGCCATTTTTTTATCCTTTTCTTAATAATTATTATAAAACTAAAAATCTAAAACATTTAAAATTTAGAACGGAATCTCATCTTCGCCAATCAATTCGTCGGAGAAGTCGGGCTGCTCGCCAAACTGAACGATAGAATCCGAAGAAGCAGCAGCAACAGAAGGAATCGCGGAAGACGAGCCAAAAACCTCAACACCGGCTGCATCAATCTCCACAATCTTTCTTTCTGAACCGTCCTCATTTTTCACTATATTATTTTGAAGACGACCTTCTACAATAACCTTATCACCTTTATTAACAGTATCACCGACAACATCAGCAAGCTTGCCGCGTGCAACGACCCTAACCAATACCTCATCGGTATCTGATATATTCATCGCAAACGCCGAAACAGGAATATTATTCGAAGTAAATCGCTTTTCCGGAGCTCTGTATACTATACCGGTTATTACTGCTTTTGATAGACTCATTTAATTCTCCCAAACTAAGCTTTAACCTTAGATTCTTCCATAAACATCATTCTGAGAATATTGTCATTAAGTCTCAGTTGGCGTTTAAAATCAGCAACTTTATCTTCAGGAAGTTCCATTTTTTGAGTTGAAAAATGTCCGTCTCTAAAATTTTGAATTTCATGAGCTAATTTTTTTCTGCCCATTTTATCTGTTTCATAAACGTTACCGCCGAGATTTTTAACGGTTTCTTCAATTTTTGCAATTATCTTATCAGCCTCTTCAGCATCCATATTGGGCTTAATAATCGTAAGTAATTCGTATTTTTTCACTTTTTTTACTCCATTTCTTATTGTACTTGTAAAAGGACTGTAACATAAACATTTTTCTATTACAAACAATTTCGCTCAAATCTTATCGTTGCGTAATATTTCTTAAGTGGATTTTGAAAAAATTAATTAAAAGTTAATTTTTAATGATTTTTAGAAAAAGCGCCTTAAAATGGTAATATAGATAACTAACAATCAAGGAGTAAAATATGATTGATTTTAATAGACTGACAGATTACACGCAGCAAATACTTTTTTCTGCACAGCAATTGATGAGTCAATTCCAAAACACACAAATGGAACCGGAACACATTATGATGGCAATGTTGGAAGATAAAGAAGGAATTGCACAAGATTATATAAAATCCTTAAAACTTGATAAACCTGTTTTCAAGGATTCAATACAATCCGCCTTGAACAACTTGCCCACAGTAAGCCAGCCGCTCACTAACCAGCAATTGTACCTGTCTTCTGACACAAACCGATTGCTGGATTTAGCAAAAGAAGAAGCAGATTCCTTGAAAGATTCATATATCAGTATAGAACATATACTGATGGCAATGTCAGAATTGAGTAATACGAAAATCAAACAGCTGCTTGATAATTTCGGAATCGATAAAAACAAAATTCTCAACGAAATGAAAAAAATAAGAGGTAACAATAAAGTGGATTCTAAGGATGCAGAAAATAATTTCAAAGCATTGGAAAAATATTCAACAAATTTAACCAATTTAGCCAAAAGAGGTAAACTTGACCCCGTAATTGGAAGGGATGAAGAAGTAAGACGTATAATCCAAGTCCTAAATCGAAGAACAAAGAATAATCCGGTATTAATAGGAGAACCTGGAGTCGGTAAAACTGCAATAGTTGAGGGGCTTGCACAACGTATCATCAGAGGCGACGTACCTGAAAGCCTCAAAAACACTCAATTAATTGCTCTGGATTTAGGCGCTCTTGTTGCGGGTGCTAAATTCAGGGGGGAATTTGAAGAACGATTAAAATCCGTACTAAAAGAAGTTGAAGCTTCTGCCGGTGAAATTATTCTATTTATTGATGAATTACACACAGTAGTCGGCGCAGGCGCAACCGAAGGCTCCATGGATGCCGGCAACCTTCTTAAACCTATGCTGGCAAGAGGCGTATTAAGAACCGTCGGTGCCACAACTATCAACGAATACAGAAAATATATTGAAAAAGATGCCGCACTCGAACGAAGATTCCAACCCGTAATGGTTAATGAACCTAGTGTTGAAGATACTATCAGCATTTTAAGGGGACTAAAAGAAAGATACGAAGTGCACCACGGTATCAGAATAAAAGACTCTGCTCTAATCGCTGCGGCAAAACTTTCTGACAGGTACATTACCGACCGTTTCTTACCTGATAAGGCGATTGATCTTATCGATGAAGCTGCTTCATCAATAAGAATAGAGATTGATTCAATGCCTGAGGAAATCGACTCTCTGGTAAGGCAGAAAATGCAACTCGAGATTGAGCGTCAGGCTATAAAAAAAGAAGAGCAAAACGATGATAATATAAAGAAAATTGACTATCTGAACAAGCAAATTGACGAGCTTGAGGGTAAAATTTCTGTATTAAAAACACAATGGGAGCTGGAAAAAAGTTCAATTACGTCAGAAGCTCAAATTAAAGAAGAAATTGAAAAGACAAAACGAGAAATTGACGAAGCAGAACGCAACACGGATCTTGAAAAAGCCGCAGAATTGAAATACGGCAAACTTATAGAACTTCAAAAGAAACTTGAATTAGTTCAATCCGGTGCGCAAAAGCCACAATCTAAAAATCAACTTCTTAAAGAAGAAGTCGATGAAGATGATATTGCAGAAATCGTCAGTAAGTGGACAGGAATCGAAGTTGCAAAATTACAAGAAAGTGAAATGATGAAACTTTTGAGAATGGAAGATGAAATACACAAAAGAGTCATCGGACAAGATGAAGCTGTCGTTGTCGTTGCTGATGCGATAAGACGCGCCCGTTCCGGACTTAAAGATCCCAAACGCCCAATAGGTTCATTCATCTTTCTCGGACCTACCGGTGTCGGTAAAACAGAGCTTGCAAAGGCGCTTGCGGAGTTTTTGTTTAACGATGAAGATGCACTCATAAGAATTGATATGTCCGAATATATGGAGAAACACGCTGTAGCAAGACTCGTTGGTGCACCTCCGGGGTATGTCGGATATGATGAGGGAGGTCAATTAACTGAAAGCGTCAGAAGAAAGCCATATTCCGTTATATTATTTGATGAAATCGAAAAGGCACACCCTGATGTATTCAACATTATGCTGCAAATACTTGATGACGGCAGACTTACCGATTCAAAGGGCAGAACAGTCGATTTCAAAAATACCCTCATCATTATGACAAGCAACATCGGCAGCAATATTATTCTTGAAAACACTGTCAACTCAATGCTGTCCACTTCAGAGTTTGACAAGACAAAAGAACAGGTTAT
>CASEVT010000129.1 GCA_949291445.1 uncultured bacterium
GGAGAGGGGGGGATTCGAACCCCCGGTGGAGTTGCCCCCACACAAACGTTCCAGGTTTGCACCTTAAACCACTCGGACACCTCTCCAATGTCGGTTACATGCTTCTGTTATTTTACAACAAACACTTTTTTCTTTCAAAATAAAAAGACCGGACTTTTCATCCGGTCTTCTCTTTTTGTCTTTTTTATTAATCGAATCTCGTAAAATCCGGTGCGGATGTACTACTTGAGATATTATATCCGTTGTTGCCTTGATTTTTAGACATATAACTGTAATATGCTTCTTGTGCTATGCGCTTGAGGTTCGCTGCAATGCTATCAAGATCTTTATACAATTGATTCATTTGAGTTTCAAGGCTTTCTGCCTCACTTTGTGACATAGAATTAGTCATCTTGTTCATCAATTCGTTAAGTTGATTTGCTTTTTCTTGATATTGTTTTGTAAATTCTTCAGTTTGTTGTTTATTATAGTCACTCATATAATCAGTAAGGCTCATATTCATGATATTACCGTTTTCATCAAACAACCGGCCACCGCGTTGGAATGTTTGTACAGCTTGTGATTGTTCTTGAAATTCAGCGTACTTGTCTTTTGCACCGCTCTTCGTATCTGTCAACTGTTGGGTTGGTGTATTATTGACTGCAGCTTTGTAATTGCTCATGAAGTCATCCATCAGGGATTTAGGATCGTATGTCCATCTTCCTTTGTCGCGAGATTTAATTTCAAAGACCATAGAATGCTTTCCACGAGCCTGAGTATACTCATCCTTTCCATCTTTACCAACAACTGTCGCATTATTTACGTAGTTATTGATTGTTGTATCCATAGCCGTTTTAATGTAAGCATCAACTTCGGCTGCATTGTATTTATCCCCAAGTTGCGCTTTTAGTTCTTTTCGCAATTCAGCAGAAACCGCTTCTAATATATCTGTCGCTTCATTTTTGAAGTTTGCTACTGCTTCATTTTTTGACTTATCTGCAGTAGTATAACTTGTGCTGAGCCAAGGAATTTCTCCATCTGTGTAGTAATTTTGGTATTTTACTGGTAAATCACCGAGAAGTGAATTTATATCCGTAGCAATAGGATCGTTGTAGATTTGTTTAGCTTCATCTTGTACAGCTTGTGAAATTGCCTTTTGAGCAGATGCAATTGTTGCTGCTTGGTTTTTGATTTGAGTCAAGAGATTGTTTACTTCGTTTGGATCAGTTGCACTGGCAAGTTGGCCTATTAATGCATTGAAGTTATTCAAGGATTTTATTGCTGCGGCCACAGTTTCATTTTGCTGCATTGCTGTTGAAAGTTTTTCGACTTGTTCTTGTGCCTTGTCCACTTGTTCTCGCAATGAAACGACTGACTCATCATTTAGCGCATTTTGAACAGTTTCTTCTATACTTGGTTTCGAATTGGACGGCGTGCTGGGGGTAGTTTCCTCTACATCGCTAGGTGGTGTATTACCAGCTACATTTCCTGTTTCATCCGTTGTGGTTCCGTCATTAGGACCCTTGGTTACTGCATCATTTGGAGAAAGTGATTTCTTATAGCTTGCAACTTCATCTTTGGTCACACGACCGTCTCCGTTCGCATCCAGCTTTTTAATGTCTTCTGCCGTAAGATAATTTTTATCACCTGCAAGTTGTTTGTAGAGTTCTTCATCTACCTTGTTGTTATCATCAAGAAAAATACCCATCATCGGACCGTATTTTTCTTTTTCTTCTTGCGTTGCATACTTGCTTAGATAGTCTTCTGCACGTTTTTTCAATTCATCAAGTTCTAATTTTCCGTCATCACCTGCTGTTTTATTGAAGGATTCCTCAGCTGTTTGTGATAACGTAACTTTATCTTCTCCTGCAGTAGGATCATTTTCTGTCTCCGGAAATAATGTATCCAATGCCTTTTCTGCTTTTGTCGCATCCTCTTTTGATATAGCTCCTACTGATGACGCAAATTGGATGAAAAATGAAAATAATTGATTCAAATTCATAGATACGTTCTCCTTTTCTAAAACGATAAATGTAAACATCAACTTATTACATATATCGGCACATTTATCGAAAAACTTTAATAAAAATTCTAAATTTTAAGCATTAATTTTTAAAAAGCTTTTATAGCAAGGATTTTTGGGTTCATATTTCTTAATAATTCACATTACCAGTATTGCGGACTTCAACAGAGCCGATTTTTTTGCCTTTAGCGTTATACCCAATATTCCCGACCCAGTGGCTAATAAGCTTGCCATTGCTTTTATACAGGAATCGTTCATCCACAGAAGTAGTAAGCCCGACTGCCAACAGCCTGCCTTTAAAATCATACCGGTATGTCTTAAAAGGAAATTGAACCGGCTCTTTTGTAACATCAACTTCATCAATATCAACAAAAGCCAATTGATTCAAGCATTTTATGTAATAGTAAGTATATCTTGGATTGTCATAATATGTTACAGCATAAGCAGGAACTACAAACCCCTTAAACACCTGCACAGAGCGGTTATTCAGTTGCATTTTGCCCTTCATAACCTGTTTGTTTTCTTTATAATCCGGATCCTGCATGTGACTTTCTAATCGAGCAGGATCTATAGACCTTTCAATCCCCTCAAAAGCAATCTTCCTTGCAGATTCTACCGTATACGAAACCTGACCTTCTAAAACAGTTGCCCCCACCGGCAAAATTAAGCTCAAAAACACTGCCAATAAGCTCAATAACCTTTTCATAACCCCTCCTTTAAAATACATTATATAACACAACAATTACCTAAGCCATTCACTTTGTCATAACAAGGTTCAAGTACCATAATAAAAAAAACATTTGATATTTTTTATTGTTTAGTTAATAATTGGAATACATGGCACAGTAGCTCAGTTGGTCAGAGCACTCGGCTCATACCCGGGGGGTCACTGGTTCAAATCCAGTCTGTGCTATTTTTTCATGGGTATAAACTTTTCCGGCATTCCTATCCAAGCCGCAAATTTATATTGTAGATAACTATTTAAAATTAACCATTGTGCGCAAGACCGGCACGGCTCTGCAACTATTGAAAGGGATTTGGCCCGTAGCTTGGAGTATCAACTCCATACCACAGGCTATTGTAATTAAACGACTAATTTGAGAA
>CASEVT010000130.1 GCA_949291445.1 uncultured bacterium
GATGCTATTTTGTGCGGTATTGTACGAGGTCATGCAAAAATGGTCGAGGGTTTGGTTTGTGAGTGCAAAAAAGAGATTGGCGAGGATACAATAGTTATTGCTACCGGTGGGTATGCTGATATTGTCTCTCAGTACATGACAAAGAGTTTTGACGTTATCAATCCGTATTTTACACTCGAGGGTTTAAGAACAATCTGGGCTGCATCCGTTGCAAGCTCTAAAAAATAGCTTTTTGTAACTATAGTACTATATATAAATAGGTTTGTATGAAAAAAACATTGATAACACTTCTAATAATATTAATAAGTCCTTGTTGTTCTTGTGCGCAAGATGTTTCAAACAAGGTTTCACTTTCTGCCGCAATAGAAATGGCTTTGACGGGTAATATAGAATTGCAGGAAAAACGTAAAAATCTGGGTATTGCAAAACAGGATATAAAAACTGCAAACCGGCTGAAAAACCCCCAGTTTATATCTAATATATTGACCGGTCAAATCTCCAATGCTAATTCAAGTCAGGTAGGAGTGATGTTGCCGATAGAAATTGCGAAAAGGGGCGCAAGAAAGGATGCTGCCAAGATCAATGCTGATATGGTTCAACACGAAGTGAAACAGTATGAGTTTGATTTGAAACTAAGAATTAGGACTGCATATTTTGATCTTTTAAAAGCGAAGTCTGAATTGAAAATTATGGAAGAAAGAAAATTATTGCTTGAAGATTTATTGAAATTAGCTAAAACTAAACCTAAAAACTCTGATAATTATGAGATTGATGTTTTGCAAGCTGATATGCGTTTAAAAAAACAATTGATAGCGATTAATCGAGCTAAGGCAGGCGTTCAGACTGCAAAGTATAATTTTAACAGAATTTTGAATTTAGAAAATAATACGGATTTTTACGATTCAAGAGAAGACTCATTGTTTGACAAATCTTTCTTATACGAGATAGAAGTACCTGCCTATGATGAAGCTGAGAAGCTTGCTATTGAAAACAGACAGGACTTACTTGCTGCAAGGAAAAATATTGATAAAAAGAAAAAAGAATTGCAGGTTGTCAAAAATCAAAGGATTCCGGATCTTGCGCTCGGTGGCGGGTATGCTTTTTCGATGGGTAAAAAATCTGACGGTGAACATTTGACAGGTGCGTTTGTGGCTGTTAATGCTGATTTACCTCTTCTTTACAGATACACACCCGAGATAAAAAGTGCGATTACTGCTGTTGAAAAAGCAGAACTGGATTATCAGGCAAAGGTTAAGGTTACTAAAAATACTTTGAAAACCGATTATGAAAAATTCTTAATAGCAAAAGAGAACGTCGGGCATTATGATGCCATTATTGCAGAGTCGAATGAAATTTTGAAACTCTCCAGACAACGCTATAAAACCGGTAAATCTACGCTTATGAATTTAATAATCAACGAACATACCCATCAGGAGTATTTGAATGAGTATGTAACGGCTGTCAGTACCTATTATAATACCTATATTGCACTGTTGAAGGATATGGGTGTAGACTCGGTTAGTTCACTTTAAAACTCTATAAATAGCAAAGGGAATTTTATGATTAATGCGCAATACAAAACAATCCAACGGTCTAATGGTAATTTAACTGTCTATGAGTATGTAAATGGGAACTTATCTAATAAAATTGTCCAAAAAGGTAACAAACACTATGTGACCTCATTTTTGCCGGACAGGCAGCGTATTGCAACTCTTGTTTATGAACATAATCCAAAAGTAATTTTGAAAACAAAAAATGGTGATATTGAAATTAAAAACAACAAAGTTCAATTAATTCCTTCAGAAAAATCGGTTTCAAAGCTCGGTAAACTAATTTTTTCAATACTGCCTGAAAAAAACAGAACTAAAAAAATTATTAGGAAATCTGACGGCAAAGAATATTTCAGATTGCTCAAACCCATAGACTTTAACCCTAAATCTAATTTTATACACAAGATGATTGATAGAGCACTGGTTTTATATAGCGGTCGTGCAGAAATGTTTTACTTAAACGAATTGTTAAAAAAGGGGAAAGTCTAGTCACTCTCCCCCCATATAATTTAAGTAATAAAAACATCAGTTCTTACTTGAAGACAATTTCGTCATTGTCTGCATCAACGGTAATTGTATCAGACGGTTTAAATTCCTGAGCCAGAATTTTCTTTGCCAATGGGTTTTCGACAAGTTGTCGAATGGTTCTTTTAAGCGGTCTGGCACCGTATATTGGGTTAAAACCTTGAGTAGCAAGAAGCTCTTTGGCATCAGGCGTAATCTCAAGATTAATATCTCTGTCGGCAAACAATTTTTTCAATCCCTCAAAATATATATCGACGATTTCACCCATTTGAGAGAGTGTAAGTGCCTTGAAAAATACTATTTCATCAATACGATTAAGGAATTCGGGTTTGAAGTGGGCTTTTAATAA
>CASEVT010000131.1 GCA_949291445.1 uncultured bacterium
CGAAAAGTTTCTTGGGCTCCACCCGTTCTTTGCGATCAAAGAATGGGTGGTAATTAAGTAGAAAGCCAATCTTATAAAAATAGAGCATCTAAAACCCATTAACAAACGTGACTGTGTCACTGAACAGACACGATGGTCGTGACGAAGATGGAATGATCTGCCCAACCTATAAAAATAGTGCAATCTTACATAAATTGGTGGACATGACTGTGTCACTGAGCAGACACGATGGTCGTGACGAAGATGGAATGATCCAGCCAACCTATTAAAAAAATTAGGAGTCTAAGGCTTCCTTAAGTAGTTTATTGATAATTTGTGGATTTGCTCTGCCTTTAGTTTCTTTCATGACTTGTCCGACAAAGAATCCGAAGAGTTGTTGTTTTCCGCTCTTATACTGTTCGACTTGTGTCGGATTATTGGCTACAATCTTTTCAATTATTGTTTTAATAGCATTTTCATCAGAGATTACGCTCAAGCCTTGTTTTTCAACGATTTCTTTAGTGCTGCCCCCGTTTTTAAGCAGCTCGGGTAATATTTTCTTTGCAATATTATTTGAAATTGTTCCGTTTTGTATCATTTCAACCATTTCAAAGAGAGCTTCAGGCGTAAGTTTTGTTTGATTAATATTTATATTATTTTCTTTCAAATAAGCGGTTATATCGCCCACGAGCAAGTTATTGGCAATCCGATAGTCAGCGCCGAGATTTAGCACTTTATCATAAAACAGAGCAGTCTCCATTTGTTCAACCATAACGTTTGCATCGTATGCGCTCAAACCGAGAGATTCATATCTTTTTCGTTTTTGTTCGGGTAATTCAGGCATTTTTGCTCTGATAGACTCTACCCATTCTCTGGAGATTTCTACAGGCATCAGGTCAGGTTCAGGGAAGTAGCGATAATCGTTTGCATCTTCTTTGCTTCTCATAGATTTTGTAACTTTTTGATTATCATCCCAGAGTCTGGTTTCTTGCACAACTTCTTTGCCGTCTTCAACGATTTCTATTTGACGGTCAATCTCATATTCAATAGCTCTTTGAAGAGCGCTGAAACTGTTAATATTTTTTATTTCTGCACGGGTACCGAATTTTTGGCTACCTTTGGGCATTATAGATATATTAGCATCACATCTCATGGAACCTTCTTCCAAATTTCCGTCACAAACGCCTATATATCTGACAATATTTCTCAATTCTTCCATATAATTTCTGGCTTCTTCGCTTGAACGCATATCCGGTTCAGAAACAATCTCCAATAACGGAGTACCTGCTCTGTTCAAATCAACCAGTGAATATATTGAACCGGCTATTCCGTCTGCGCCTGCGTGTACAAGTTTTCCCGCATCTTCTTCCAGATGTGCACGGGTAATGCCGATTCTTTTACCTTTAACGTTTATATAACCATTCACGCAGATTGGCTCGTCGTATTGAGATATTTGATAACCTTTTGGCAGGTCGGGGTAAAAATATTGTTTTCTGTCAAATTTACAACGAGCAGGGATTTCACAATTCAGTGCTAAACCCAGCAATATACCCATATTAACGCATTCTTTATTCAAAACAGGCAACACCCCCGGCATTCCTAGAGTGATTGTGCTGGTATGAGTATTCGGTTCAGCTCCGAATTCTGTGCTATCCGGCGCAAATATTTTTGATTTTGTTTTTAATTGTGCGTGTACTTCCAATCCTATTACAACTTCGTATTTATCTCTTAAATCTGACATTGGTTCCCCTCTTAATAGTTCCTGTTAAAATTTTATCACAAAATTTTTTTATTGTTTGGGGGTGAAATTTATTGATTCTTAACAAAATAAAATATTTTGGCAAAAAAAATTTTTTTTTGACTTAAATAACTATCACACACAGAGGACTGATATTTTATGAAGATAGGCAACAATACTGTTAATATGAATTCAGGTTATTACAATAATAGTAATAACTCTAATCCAAATAATGAGGAAAAGAATCCATTTACCCCACCGGATGGAGGCAGGAGTTCATTATCTTTGATGAAGAATATGTTGTTGGCATATTTGTTATTTGAAGCGGTAATGCCGGTTAATCCGCCTGAAAAATATCAAAAAATCCGTGAAGAATATCTCAAAGAGATTCAAACCGAACCTGCTGTTAAAAACGAGAAATCAACCTATTTGTATGACAGATTTTTTCATCACGATCGTGCTACCAATACTTATTACCAATTGAATATGTCCCACAAGGTTGATAAGTCAGAAATTAATAAAATCAATGATAATGAATTTGATATCAAGCTAAAATTGGATGATTACGAAATCGAAGGCAACATGTGTTTCGAAAGTTTAAAAAATGATACGGTTATATCCGGTAATGCATTTATTCGAGATATTGATGCAATTGCTTCAAAATCCAAAGAATACAAATATCAAATACAAATTCCGCATAAGGGTTCTACCTCATTCAAAGTAAAAATTATCCCGCAAATAGGTGATAAAGACACAATAGAATACAAATTGCAGCGAAATATTGACGGAAAGTTATCATTAGTGACAGATGAGGGCAATATTGTGTTAAATTCTGTCGCTGCAGCCAAGTATGAACAACTTCAAGAAAAAGCTGAGCTTGTTTCTAAAATTAATGAAGCTGAGGCTGTACAAAAAGATTATCAACAGATGTTGCGGCTGTTTCTGATAGCATATTTTGGTCTGTGTGCTGTCGGAGATTTTCTTCAAAGCCGAGCAAATCGAAAAAATAACGTTCAATAGTTATTTATTAACATGCTACGAAAAGGTTCCGCAATTTGGCGAGTATTTTGCCTTGCTTTAAAAAGTGATATAATCTATCTGAAAAGACGGTGACTGTTATGATCAATTACAAAGAAGTTTTGAATAACATTACTCAACCGGTGGCGCTGACTGATTCGGAGGGGAATATTGTTTTTGCTAATCGGGAATTTTACGTATTTTTTGAAGAAACAATCCCGAAAAATTCAGGTATAAAACAATTTTTGGATAATGGAGTTGTTTTTGAAAAAAAAGAGGTTGGTGAGTTTTTTCTATACTGCTTTCAACCTGCTGATGCAAAAATGCAAGATACTTATTCCGATTTTATTTCTACGGTAAGTCACGAGTTACGAACGCCACTCACGAGTATTCGGGGGTTTGCTGAAACTATTTTAATCTCTTTTGACAAGCTGGACGAGGCTCAGATAAAAAAATTTCTTCAAATAATCAAAGAACAGTCTAATAGACTTATCAAGCTTATTGAAAACCTTCTTTCGATTACAAGAATGAACTCCGGCAATGAAAATCTTGTGTACAAATCTTTGCCGGTTCGAACACAGGTAGAAAAAATTATTATGTTATTAAAAAATCAATATCCCGAAAAGGTTTTTAAGATCAACATTAACGATAATACACTTTCAGTACTTGCCGATGAAAATAAGCTTCAACAAATATTAATCAATCTGCTTGATAATGCTGCGAAATATTCACCCGCTGACATGCCTGTGGAGGTTAGTACAAAAATTTCTTCAAGCGGTGATTATGTAGATATAATGATCAAAGATTACGGAGTAGGAATTTCATCCGAAAATCTTAAGAAAATATTTAACAAGTTTCAAAGGGTCGAAAATCACCTGACCCGAAAAACCCAAGGCAGCGGTTTGGGACTTTATATAGTTAAAAATACCGCAGAAAAGATGAATGGCTCTGTCAGTGCAGAAAGCCAAGAGGGTAAGGGCTCTGTATTTACTCTTTCACTACCTGTTGCAATTTATGCCGAACAGAGCAATAAGAAACTTCGGGAGGTTCATTGATGCTTGCTAAGGTTGTTTTGATACTTGATAAACGTCGTGAACTTTCAATCAGATACAAAAAATTGATTGAGTCTTTTGGTGCAAGTGTCTTTATTTCTTCAACATTGCAGGATTCTGTTAACATTATCTCGGAATATGACCCCGATTTAATCTTGATTTCGGATAGTCTCGAGGAGACATTGAGTGAGATATGCAAAAAATTGAGGATGATAAGTTATTCCTCGCGTCCGGTCATTGTAGCGCTATCTAAGTCGGATAATTTGGATGATAAGCTGTCAGTTTTAAATGCCGGTGCAGATGATTATCTTGATGAACCAATAGAAGGAGAGGAGTTTAAGGCAAGAATTAATGCACATTTAAGACGACATTTTGAAAACGCTGTCAATGAAATTACACGTCTGGCAGATTCAAAATTTTCGTTTAGAGTTTTGAAACGAACTATTCTTGAGAACAAAAATTGGGCTGCATTATTGATAAAAATTAACGAATTTGACTCGTATCGTGAAATATATGGCGAATTGGCATCAGATAAAATGCGGCAGACTTTTGCGGCGGTTATTAATTCAACTTTGGATGAGGGCGATTTTTTCGGTGAACTGATTGAGGGCGAGTTTCTTGTTATTACTAACTCGATTAAGGCTGAGCCTGTTGCTTCTTTTATTACTTTCGCTATTGATTCGATTGTTGAAAAATTTTATTCGCAATCGGATAATAAACAGGGTTATATTATATTGCAGGGCGATGATAATGCCGGAAAACGTATTCCTCTCGCTTCGGTGAGTATCGGCATAATTTCTAATGAATTGAAAAATTATCCTGATTTAAAAACGGCTCTTGCTTCTTTGATTGCGGTATGCAGATTAGCCGGTGTTAAGCAGGGTTCGGGTTATATGGTTGAGCATCCAAAGATTAGTGCAATCGATTCTGTTACTCAAAAGTCATATAACAATCGGGTTATGGTTGTCGAAACAGATGATGCGCTCAATTTGCTCTTAAAAACAACCGCTCAGATGCAAGGATATGAAGTCTTTACCGTTGACAATTTTGAGTGCATACAAGAAAATGTTTCGGAATTTTCGCCGGCTGTACTTGTTCTGGATGCCGGAACTGTTGAGGGTTTGGAGGGACTTGAGGTTTGCAAAAAGTTGAAAAATGATGAGAAATTTGCCGATATAAAGATTATTCTCTCAACAGTTATCCACGATAAAAAGCTTGTACTGGATGCGGGTGCTGATTTATATTTGCCAAAACCTTACGAGATTGTCAATATATTCAACTGGGTCGAAAAACTTTTGAAAGATTACAACTCTTTTTAAAAATTGTTTTCACAAATATTCTAAGCCTTGCCCATTATTTTTCTGAGTTCATAAATTTCATTAATATGTTCTTGGCTAAGATCCACAGGCTCACCCAGCAACAGAGAATTTAAATAGATTTTAGCATAAGTTTCTGCTGTTTCCATTTTATAGTAAGCATCGGCAATATCTTTGCCACCAACTATAATCCCGTGATTTGCCATCAAAACAGCATCGTTGTTCGTGAAGAATTTTGCGGTATTTTCAACGAGTTTTTCTGATGAGGGCATTGCATATTCAGCAAGCGGAATTTCTCCAAAATAAAATACATTCTCTGATATAATCGGTCGTGAAAGCGGTTTGTGCGCTACCGCAAACGCAGAAACATACGGCGCATGACAGTGGATGATTGCATTTATATCGCTTCGCATTTCGTAGATTTTTGCGTGCAAATGTTTTTCTGATGATGGTTTCTTTTTGCCTTTTATTACGTTGCCGTCAAAATCCATGATTACAACATCATCTTTATTCAAGTAGCCCAATGCGGTTCCGGAGCCGCTTATCATAATGTTATTTTTGTAACGCAGGCTTATATTTCCGGAGGTACCGGGAGTTAGGTCTTTTTCTCCCAATCTTTTTGCGTATTCGATTAGGGATTTTATTTTCTTTCTTTCATCGTTTAGTATCATTGCTGTTATCGTCTTTATTGTTGTTTGTGACCTTTTTTGTATTTTAGCAAATTTTTTAAAAAAATGATATAATAATTTCAGAGAGGACGGTACAGAGCGTGATAGAAGAGGATATAAACTTTAATGAAGTTGCCCAATGGCTCTGTGAATATCAGAGAATTGCATCACATAAAAGTAAAACCCAGTTGCAAAATTTAATTGCAATTGCTTGCATGCCGCTTGTAAAAAGAATTGCGCACAACCTTGCCAGAAGAAGCACCGACCCTGTGGAAGATATTGTTCAGGTTGGAAGCGTCGGGTTATTGAAGGCAATTAGACTTTACAATCCTGAAATCAGCAAAAATTTTAAAACTTATGCTACATATCTTATTACGGGAGAAATAAGGCACTACCTTCGTGACAAAGCATCAATGATAAAAGCACCACGCGCTATACAGGAGTTGGCGTATCGTATCCATCAAATGTCACAAGAACTCACTGAAGAAATTGGCGAACAACCTACTGAATCTGAAATTGCCGATAAGATGGCTCTGCCTGTCTCCAGAGTTTATGAGGCGATTGAGGTTGACCGCAGAAAACAGATGATTTCTTTGGACCAGATTAATATGCAGTCTAACGATGATTATGCCAATTGGGGTGATAAGATTGCCGATTTAAGCTATCAGAATCTGCAAAGTGTTCAGGAAGAAAGAATGATGCTCGCTGAGTCTTTACAAAATTTGGATCAGGATTTGAAAGATGTTATTACGATGTCTTATTTTAAAGATATGAGTCAAACTGAAATTGCAGCTATTATGGGGATTTCTCAGATGCAGGTCTCGAGAAAACTTAAAAAAGCTTTACATCAATTATTTGAAATGATTACGGGAAAACAAGATTAGTATGGAAATTTTACAAACATTTTATCTTTTTTGGGTTTTTGTCTTTGGATTAACTATAGGAAGTTTTTTGAATGTGGTTATTTTAAGAGGATTTAGCGGAGAATCGATTGTTCTTCCGCCGTCAAAGTGCCCGCATTGCTTGCACAAACTTGCGCCGTGGGACAATATTCCGGTCTTATCCTTTTTGATATTGGGCGGCAAGTGCAGATATTGTCATGAAAAAATCAGTATTCAATATCCGCTTGTTGAACTTTTTACCGCACTTTCTTTTACTTGGATTTTTTATAAGTACGGTTTGAGTTTCAATTCATTGTTTATTACCATAGCTGCCGCTTTGTGTATTATCATGGCGGTTTGTGATATTTTAGAAAAAGAGATATTTGAAATCCACGCTTATCTTTTGGGTGGGTTGGGTATTGTTTATAATTTGTTTAATTTTGCCGGTGTTAATCACACTAAAATCCATCTATTTCTTGCAGGACACGAGATTACTATTCACCAATCTTTTATCTATTCTTTATTGGGTTTGATATTCGGCGTAATTTTTATGGAAGCACTGTCAAGGATTCCGAAATTATTTATCGGCAAAAGAGTTTTTGGTGAAGGTGATTCTTATATTGCCGGTGCTTTGGGAGCATTCTTTGGGATTTCCAATTTGCTCGTAATTCTCATTCTCAGCTTTATTGTACAAGGATTAATCATTGTTCCGATATTTCTTTGGAAGTTGTTTAAAACTAAACAATACAAGTTGCTTGTTTCTATGCTCTTGTTTATTGCCTTAGCAGTTCTGATTGGTGTTGGCAATTATTTTGGCGGTTTTCGCTCGGATATTTTTTATTACTTTGCCTTAGCATTATTGATCTGTATCGGGTATTATTGTTGTCGAAATATATTTACCAGATTGAAAAACACGCCATCGCAAGGTCTTACATATGTGCCGTTTGGACCTGCGTTGATAATCAGTGCATTCATTATCATCTTTTTCGGGATTTAGTGCAAAAAAAATAAGACAAAATCTGTTATTTTGCCTTATTTTTTAAGTATATAAATTTCGTTATTTCAGCATTATTTAACAACAATATTGACAAGTCTTCCCGGAACAACGATAGTTTTAACAATCTGGTGTCCGTCAGTGAACTGTTTTACTTTTTCACTGGCAAGCGCAACTTTTTCAAGCTCTTCTTTCGTCGCTTCCGAATCAACCTCTATTTTGTCTTTTACTTTGCCGTTAACTTGAACAACAAGAGTAATGGATGAAGTTTTTGCCAATTTGTCATCATATTTAGGCCATTCACATTCATGGATCGAGGTTTTTGCCCCCAATTCATGCCAGAGCGCTTCACTCAAATGAACCGTTGTCGGAGCCATCAACTTCAATAACGTTATAAGCGCAAAACTTAAAACGTTTTTGTCTTCATCCGTGTATTCTGCTTTGTTATTGACATATTCATAAATTGCGTTAGTAAACTCACGATATTTCGATATAACCGTATTAAATTGAAATTCGTTTGAGATGTCTTGTGTAATGCCTTTTATAGAAATATGTGTTTGTCTGATTAACGCATCATTAGCCTTGTTAGGATTATCAGGTAGTTTGTAATCCGA
>CASEVT010000132.1 GCA_949291445.1 uncultured bacterium
AGGGCGTGTTATTGTCAAAGTGGTTGCTTCGGGATATTGAAGGGCAATTGATTTTGGCATAAGCTCACCTATAACCACATGTAAAAAGGTAATCAGTACGAATGCCAGCGCAACGGCAATAGTATGTGTGGCGATTGTGTTTGATACATAAGGCAGAAAATCAAACAGCGGTTGAATAATTTTTGCCAGTGTAGCTTCACCGACCCAGCCAAGCCCTATGCTTGCTATTGTAATACCAAGTTGGGTTGCCGCTATGTATTTGTCTAGCTCTTTTAGTGCTGTGACTGTTATCTTTGCGGTATTGTTTCCTTCATTGGCAAGCTGATTTATACGTGTTTGTCTTACGCTCACCAGTGCAAATTCTGAGGCTACGAAAAAGCCGTTTGCTAAAAGTAAAAATACTATTGATATAATGTTAATTAAAATAACTTTGCCCTCTTAACTACTCTACCAGACAATTATACAGGATTTGTGATTTTTGACAAATCTGTAAATCTTATGTGCATTAATGCTTGATTAATTTGTTTTTTATCATTTAGAATGTACTATGTAGATCTTGTTTTGCTCGGGATATTGCGATTGCTCTTTGTTGAATCGGTATTAACGATATACAAGTATTTATAACATAATATAGTAGGAATTGTATTTTGCAGAATAGTTTTGACGGTATTTTTAACAAAGAAGTGTTTGTATCACCAGTACGTAAAGAAAGAGGCAAAAGTATTATAGCTTTTCCTGATGACTATGTCGTTTTGGATATAGAGACGACGGGTTTGAATCCGAGGCTGCATGAAATTTTGGAGTTGTCGGCATTAAAAATAAAAAATTCGGTGCTCTGTGAAAAGTTTAATACGCTTGTTTGTCCAAGCGGAAGGATTAGTTCTTATATATCAAATCTTACGGGGATTACTCCGGATATGACTGTTGGTGCGCCGGCAATTTCAGATGTCATTAAAAAGTTTGATGATTTTTGTGAAAATTCAATTATTGTCGGTCACAACATTAGATTTGATATTGGATTTATAAATCATAACCTTTTAAAATATTGTGATATTCCTTTTAGTAATGATTATATTGATACACTGAGATTGTCCAGAATATTGCTTCCTGAGCTTGTAAATAAAAAACTGTCTACTATTGCGAAGCATTTCGGGTTTGATACAATCGGGATGCACAGAGGGCTTAAAGATTGTGAAATTACGAATTTTTGTTTCACTAAATTTAAAGAGATTGCAATTGAGAAGTTTGGCTCTTATGAAAAAATTTGTAAATAATCCTCCGTTTGGGGAGGATTATTTATGTTTTGAACTATTGAAAAATTTATTCTATGTATGGTTCAAGCATGGCTTCAATTTGATTTTTAGAGTGTAATCCGGCAACTTGATCGACCAGTTCTCCATTTTTGAATACGAGCAGAGCGGGTACGCCTGATATAAAATATTCAGAAGCTTTAATTTGGTTTTCATCAACATTGATTTTTGCGATAGTGGCTTTACCGCTCAACGATTCAGCTACTTCATCAACGATAGGCAACTGCTTTTTGCAAGGTCCGCACCAAGGTGCCCAAAAATCTACTAAAATTGGTTTATCATTTTGATTTATGTGTGCATCGAATGTTGCATCGTTGAGTTCAATTACTTTTGACATTGAATATCCTTTCTTATTGTTATATGGTGATTTATGTTTAGTACAAGTTTATTTTTTGCAGTATTGTTTCTTCAGGTAATTTTTTGAAGCACATAAACCAATCGTAGCATTTTATTTCATCCGAGTTTTCAATTGATTGAGCTTGCAGTTCTTTGCAAGAAGCCGGAGGTGGTATGATAACGTCTTGTCCTATATTCCAATTTGCCGGCGTTGCTATACCAAATTCATCTGTAGTTTGCAGTGCAATTAGCAGTCGTTTAATTTCTTGTATATTTCTGCCGTTAGTGAGCGGATAGTATAAAATTGCACGAATTTTGCCGTTGGGGTCTATAATGAAAACGGCTCTTACTGTTTTTGTGTTATCTGCGTTGTGTTGGAGCATTCCGTATTTTTTCGCAATATGTCCTTTTAGGTCATCTATTATCGGGAAGGTAATATTGGTATTATTAATACCGTTAAATTCAATTTTTTCGCGTATTGTTTTAATCCAAGCCATATGAGAATTAACACTGTCGATAGAAAGGCCGAGTAGTTCTGTGTTTAGTCGGCGAAATTCTTCTGCCATTGTTTGGAATGTCATAAATTCGGTTGTACACACCGGTGTAAAGTCTGCAGGATGTGAAAATAGGATTACCCAGTGCCCTTTATAATCCATCGGAAAATTAATTTCGCCTTGCGTTGTGTTTGCTTTAAACGAAGGGGCGTAGTCTCCTATGAGTGGTATTTTTGCGTCCTTTCTGTTTTTTATTGCGACGATCGCTAATAAAGTGAGCAAAAAAGCTGTTTTTTTGAACATTGCTGTTTCTCCTTTATTATTTCATACCACATTATTTTCCTGCTATCGTTTAGAACTTGCATTATGCTTTCATTGGTGATTGAGGAGTATATAATCTTATCTACAAAATGAGGTTAAAAATGAAGTTGGGTTTTATTTGCGATGCTTTTTAAAATATTTCATGTATGCAATCAAAACAACCACAACCAGTGTTATTACCAAATAAGGCAAAATTTCATTATTAAAAAATGTCATATTCAGATTTTGCATAAGTAAATTATAGCATATATGTATGATAGTTTATTGTCCAAAATATTATATTATTGTTCTATGTAGAATCTTAAACGAGGTAGTTTATGCAAAATAAATTTGAATTAAATTTGACAACTGAAGAGTTGAAATTGCGCACGGATAAAGAACATTTGATCCCAAAGAAGATGCTTGATGTCGATTCAAAAGAATATAATGAACTTGCTGATGGAGACAAGGAAGCGTTAAAGCATCTTGTTAAGGCTGCAAAGAAAATAGATTTGGTTTATATGGTTCAAGATAATGCTAAAAATTTGGAGTTCAAAGAGTATTTGCAGACAGAAGTAGCTGCAGGCAATGAGGATGCGGCTATGACACTTAAGCTGTTTAATGCACAAATAGGGATGAATGCTGTTGATTCTGAGGCAAATAAAATATTTTTGGCAAAAGGTGAAAAAACACTTGCCGGTAAGGGCTTTTACCCTGCGGATTTGACCAAAGAAGAATTTCATAAAATTTTGATACGTATGCTAAAAGATGGACTAATAGAGGAAGTAAGAAGAATTTTGAATCAGCGTACTATGGTAGTGCGAGATGGTGAGCTGCTTCGTGCAATTGATTATACGGAATATTTTAAAGACGAATTTATGTATATAGCAAATGAATTGGAAGAAGCAGCAAAAACATCTACTAATTCTGATTTCAATGAGTTTTTGATATTACAATCAAAAGCATTAAAGGCAGCTGATCCAATGTTGGATGCATATGCAGACAAAAAATGGGCAACGCTTCAAGACACTCCTTTAGAGTTTACAATATCGCGAGAACAATATGCTGATGAAATGACCGGCAGTGTAGTTGAAAACAGTGAGTTAAACGAACTTTTAAAACGGTATGATATCGAACCGATCTCCAAGGATTCTTTGGGGATACGGGTTGGTATTGTGAATAAGGAAGGAACTGAAAAGTTATTGGAGATAAAGAAATACATACCTGTTTTAGCCGGATATATGCCGTACAAAGATGAATATGAACAAAATATATCTGTGGA
>CASEVT010000133.1 GCA_949291445.1 uncultured bacterium
CCTAAAAAAGAGTAAACAAGTTAAACATATTCAACACAAACCCCGCTTAAACTCTATATTAGGCGGGGTGAATATTCTGAATTCTAATAGTTTATACAAGCCCTTCTTTAATAGCTTTTACTGCAGCCTGTGTTCTATCATCCACAACAAGCTTTTGTATTATATTGCAAACGTGTGCTTTTGCCGTGTGTTCGCTTATTGTTAGCGCATTGGCTATTTCAAAATTGGATTTTCCGTCAACTACCAATTTTAAAACTTCATACTCTCTTTCAGTCAAGTTAGAGTGCTGTGCTCTAAATGAAGCACGAGAATTTTGTTTTTGAGGTATAAAACAAGATGATTGATTTCGGATTAACGGTACAATTTTAGGATCAAGCCAGATTGCGCCGTCTTTTACAGACTTAATTACCATCATTAGCAGTTCAGTGTTTATGTCCTTGAGTACGTAAGCATAGGCACCTGCACTCAAGGCGTCCATTACTTCCTTTTCTGTACAATGCGAAGTTAACATAATAATTTTTTGCTCCGGTGAATTATTCAATATCCGTTTTGTGGCTTCAATTCCGCTAAAATCAGGCAGCCCTATATCCATAAGAATTACATCCGGCTTTATTAATTTTGCCTTTTCTACTGCCTCCTTGCCTGTTTCGGCTTCTGCAATTACCTTTATTTGGGTGTTATCATTGAATAATGACTTAAGCCCTACTCGCAGAAGCTTGTGATCTTCTACCATTAATACTGAAATAGCTTTATTTTCCGGCATATTATTTCTCCCACTATATTACTTTAATTGTAATATATGACATCCCTGCATTGAGTTCATTACCACTTATTCTCTGTTACGATGTATAAGTTTTATTATTATAAAAATAACTTTTATTTATTACGAATAGATACATAACGATAATATCCCAATGATTTCATAGGTAATTTTTCAATATTAATTTTTACTAAAAAATTCTTTTAAAATTTTATTTGCAAAAATTATTTATTAAAATTTTTTACTAAAATTTTTATCATTATAGTTCGCAAAAGGTTATCACTATGTATCGCAACGATATATCAGTTTAGTGCAATATATTGTATCTATTCGGTACATAACGATAATATTTTTCTTTACAATCTGACTTTGTATATAAAAAAAAATATAATGAAAGTATGGGTAAAATTGTAACCGAAAATAATTTCAGTGAACAAATAATGTTTAGAACAACACAGGATGGTTCAGTCGGATTGTATAATAATGAAGTAGCTGATATCTACCATTCAACCTACGGGGCTATAAGCGAAGCTGTCGAAAAATTTGTTTCGCCTTTGAATTTTTCTCAATATTTCTATAACAGAAAAGAGCTAAATGTCTTGGATATCTGCTACGGAATTGGTTACAATACAAAAGCATTTTTACTTGAGATTTTTAAATACAATTACGAAGGTAAAATTCACATCGATGCCCTTGAGTATGACAAAAGACTTATCAGCATATCTCCGTTTATACAAGACAACATTTATTCACCTGCAATTGACTACATTTTACTAAACTCGTTTAGAGAAATTATTTTAAATGAATACCAGACTATAAAATCTATAGTTGCGCCACCTAAATTTGACTTTTTTTTAAGGCAAGATATAAAGGCATTTTTGCTCCGCTATCCGTTTTACATGTGCACTATTAACCCACAGTTGAAATTTAATGCCTTTTTACATAATATATATTATCAATGTATATCGAAGCGTGATAAAATGACTCTCAAACGCCTTAGAAACAACAGTATTACAATTACTCCACATACTGCTGATGCCAGAGCTACTTTAAAAATGTTAAATAGTCAATATGACATAGTATTTTTGGATGCATTTACACCGACAAAACTTCCTACATTATGGACTGAACAATTTTTCACAAGACTATTTGACCTAATGAATCCTGATTCTCTCCTTCTAACATACTCGAATTCGGCAGCTGTACGCAATGCGATGCTAAAATCAGGTTTTCATATCGGCAAAATTCTCAACAAATACAACAAGCCTTGCGGAACTATTGCCTCGAAAAACCAATCCTACATACATACTACTCTATCAGATTTTGAGCTGGGGCTTTTGAGTACAACTGCAGGTGTCACTTTTGTAGATCCTTTTTTGAATTCATCTGCCGATGATATTTTAAAAAATCGACTAATAAAAATTCAAAATTCAAACTTAGAATCTTCAAGCCATTATCTAAAACACAGAAAGGTTGAAAAATGTATGACGTGTTAATATGCGGCGGAGGAACTGCCGGTGTCGCTGCTGCTTATATCGCAGCTAAAAAAGGTTTAAAAACATTGCTTGTTGAAAAAAATATCCATCTCGGCGGGACAATCACTTCTGCTCTTGTTATTCCGGCAATGAAATCTGACACTGCAAATATCAATTGTGAATTTTTTAATGATTTTATCTCAAAAATGCAGGATTATTCCGCTCAAATCACTTATTCTGACGGCAATAAGGGTTGGTTTAATCCCGAAATTGCCAAAATTGTACTGGATGACATGCTCACCTCAGTGGGCTGTGAAATTATTTTTAACTCTATTGTTAGTTCTGCTAACCACACAAGCAATAAAATTTTTTCAGTTCAAGTTTCCAATGAAACATTATCGCTATGTTTCGAATCGAAATACTATGTAGACGCTACAGGTAATGGAAATTTTTCAAAAATTTTAAATCACAAATTTTTGGACGACAAAAAAACTCAACAACCAATGACATTACGCTTCCACATGAGCGGTATTAATTTAAAAAAATTTTCTAGCTGGCTACTAGACTTGGACCCTGATAGAAATGTCACAACGAGCAGCGTAATCGACGGTGAAATTCATCTGTCAACGGCATATACTTGGGATCCGTCAAAAAATTGGGCTTTGCGTCCGTTTTTTCAAGCTGGCATTGCTGATGGGGTGATCACCGAGGCGGATAGCGCCTATTTTCAAGTGTTTAGCGTACCAGGGATGCCCGATACCCTCTCGTTTAACTGTCCTCGGATACTCTCTGACAAAGTTTTAGACCCCAATGACCCTCAAGACCTCTCAAATGCCCTGATTACTGCACGAAAACAGATATTTAGACTTTCAAATTTTGTAAAAAAATATTTTATCGGGTTTGAAAATGCATATATATCTAACATTGCGGATATGATTGGTATCCGTGAGTCTAATAGGGGGTTGGGCAAATATGTTTACACTAAAGATGATTTAATTCAATCAAAATCTTTTGACAATCCCGTTCTTCACTCAACATACCCGATCGATATACACGCTTATAAAAAAGATTCATATGTACTCGATTCAAGTGTAGGTGAATATTTTTTGCCACTTGATGCGCTCAAATCCGCTCAGTACGACAACCTATACTTTGCCGGCAGAAATCTGTCTGCAAGCTTTGAAGCACAAGCTGCACTAAGAATCCAGACATCTTGTTTCTCCATGGGTGAGGCTGTCGCCTGCGATATTTATAATAAAATTCACTCTAACTAGCATTTACTGCTTTATTTGTGTTAAAGTGTCAGTATGTTTACCGGAATTGTTGAAGAGATTGGTAAGATAATCAATATAAATAAGCTTTCAAATGGAGCTGTGCTTAAGGTTCACTGCAATAATGTACTCAATGGAACTAAAATTGGCGATAGCATTGCAGTTAACGGCGTTTGTTTGACTGTCACTGAGATATCGGATGACTCATTTTCTGCTTTTGCTTCATATGAAACACTAAAAATAACTGCATTTGCCAACTACAACTGCGGTCAGAATGTAAATTTGGAACGTGCCTTAGCCTTATCTGACAGATTGGGCGGACACTTTGTTATGGGGCATATAGACGGCATCGGGCAGCTTCAGTCAGTTAATAATGTCGGTGATGCTTACAAATTTACTTTTTCGGTTGATGAAAGTTTAAAAAAATATATCGTTAAAAAAGGCTCGATTACTATTGATGGAATTAGCTTGACTGTTTCAGAACTTGATTATAAGTCTTTTTGTGTTGCAGTTATTCCCCATACTTATGAAAATACCTGCTTATATTCTCTAAAAAATGGTGATCGAGTGAACATAGAAACTGATATTCTCGGTAAGTATGTTGAAAAATTTTTGTCATCGGAAAATAATAAATCAGGTATCACCTACGAGTTTTTAGCAAGAAATGGGTTTTAAAATGGTAAGTATTGAAATGAATGGTTGTGAAGAAATAAATTTAAATGATAAATTTCGCTTTGACACTATTGAAGAAGCAATTCAGACTATAAAAAATGGTGGTATGGTCATAGTTGC
>CASEVT010000134.1 GCA_949291445.1 uncultured bacterium
CTGGTCAGGCGGAGCCATAGCTATATCCGGACAAGCAACAATATCTAAAACCGAATTTGAAAATAACCAAGCCGAAAACGGTGGTGCTGTGTTTGTGTCCTCAAAGAGTACATCTGTAGAGATAACAGATTCAATAATGAAAAATAATCTTGCAAAAAGCTCAACAAGCACATCCACAGCGCGAGGCGGAGCATTGTCGAACTCCGGCACAACGACATTGAATAAAGTAGTATTTGAGAATAACACATCCGAAAACCAAGGCGGAGCAATATACAACACCGGAACCCTGACAATAAAAGAAACAAGCTTCACAGGCAACCGAGCCGAAAGCGGAAACGACATATATAACGCCGGTGGAACAATAACATTCACGGGCACGGAAACAACAACAGTAAGCGCAGGCATAGCAGGAACCGGAACAATAAAAAAAGAAGGAACCGGCCTTGTTGAGTTGAGCGGAGCAAACACAGACTACATCGGAACAGTAGAAATAGATGAAGGAAAAATAAAATATACAAAAGCAGATAAAACAGAAAATATAACAGATTCGTACTTCTCAGGTGTGACCGAAATAAATACGGACGGAACACTTGAAATGAATATAGCAGAAAATAAAATAGAAGAAATAAAAGGAAATATCCAAAGTACAAGCCAAGGAAGCGGAACGCTGGAAAAAACAGGTCAAGGAACCCTGAAACTCACCGGCGATAATAGCAACTATACAGGCCTAGTCGACCTGCAAGAAGGCAAAATCCTGTTTGAAAAAACAGATTTGAACGCCCAAATAGATAACTACTTCGGCGGAATAACTCAAATAAGCGAAAATACAGAACTGGAACTGAATATAGCAGAAAATAAAGAATTAACAATAAATGGCAATATAGAAAGTAAAACCCCTACATCCGGAACAATAACAAAAACCGGAGAAGGAACCCTGAAACTAACATCCGATAATAGTAAATATACCGGCTTGACCCAAATCCAAACAGGAAAAATAATCTTCGATAAATTAACAACCCAAGATGCCTACTTCGGCGGAACAACCCAAATAGAAGAAATGGGAACCCTGGAAATGAATATCGAATCCGACTATACAACAGATTGGGTATTATTAGGTACGGGAACATTTGAAAAAACAGGCGCAGCAACCCTGACCCTGAATGGAGATAATATAGGATATACAGGCGAAGTTAATATAAACGAAGGAACCCTCTCCTACACAAGCGGACTGGATAAAACATTCTTCGGCTCTGAAGAAATAAATATAAATAACGCAACATTGGACTACCTGTCAAATGAAACAATGACCTTCGATAAAATAATAAACCTGAAAGAAAATGCAACCCTGAAACTCACAACCCCCGCAGAAATAACAATAACAAATGAAATAAAAACAACAGGCGCAAATAATATAACAAAATTGACAAACGGAACCTTCATCCTTGCAACAGCACTGGAAAACTACAACGGCGAAAATAACCAACTCATATTCGAAAATACAACAGCAAAAATATCAAATACCCTCCCCACCTTCGGAAATGATAAATTGAACGCTCAGTTCAATAACTCTACCCTCAACCTCAATAACGATAAAATAGATACCCTTGAATTTAATGAAATAACCTTCGCAAATACAAAATTGAACGTAGATATCGACTTGGCAGGCAGAGACGACCAACAATCCCCCACCTCCGGTCATACAACCGATGCAACAATAGATAATATAACAGCAAATACCGGCTCCGGTATAGCAATACTGGATAATATAAAAATAATCCAAGACGGCGAATGGAAAGATAAAATATTGAACATAATCTCAGCCGGAACCGCCGATATCCAACTGAGCATAGATAATACAACAAAAAGAACTGAATATACCTCCGGCGGATATGAATATGAAATAATAAAAACAGATAATGAATTGGGCTCAATAACAATAAATACGACAGACTATAACCTCGGCGAAGATACCCTCAAAAAAGCCCATATAGATGCAGATGGAAAAATAAATAGAGGATTTACTGTAAATACAAACGCTGCAACTCAAAACGGTGAATATAAAACCCTCTCCGAACTTGGAAAAATGGGAATAGGTACCTTCAACGTTAAAGGCCTAGATAAAACACAAAATAGCATAAACGCCAATAACCTCTGGACCCTGTTTAATATCGACTCAACAGATAACCTCGGCTCAAGAACCCTCACAATAAATGACTTGACCGTGAAAAATGCAACAACAGAGAATAATACCAGAAAACAAGGCGCCGCAGCCTATATAAACGGAGAAAACTCTACCCTCCAAACAACAAACGTGCTCTTTGCTAATAATACAGCAACAACAGGCGGCGCTGTGTATAATAATAACGGCCAATTCAACTCAACTAATACTCAGTTCGTCAATAATATCGCACTGGAAAACGGCGGTGCTGCCTACTTCAACGGTAACTCTACAATAACAAATACAACGTTTGACCAAAATATATCAACCCAAAACGGAGGCGCCCTCTACATTAAAACCGGAGAAAATATAATAACAACCTCCGCCTTCCAAAATAATAACGCCCAAACTAACGGCGGCGCTATATATAACCAAAATGACCAAACAACAATAACCGATACAACCTTCCAAAATAATATAGCCGCAAATCAAGGCGGTGCTATATATAATACAGGAATCTTGAATATAATCTCAACCTCCCAAGATTCCTATACAACCTTCGATAATAATAAAGCCTCAAATCAATTGAACGATATCTATACAACAGGTACCCTCAACTTTAAAGGCCAAGGTACTACCTACATAAATTCGGGTATCCAAGGTACAACAACAAGCTCAATAAATAAAGATGAATCCGGTACCCTCAACCTGAAAGGAAATAATATAAACTACCTCGGAACAACAACAATAAATCAGGGAAAAATAATATTCGATAAACAACAAACCCAAGATACCTACCTCGGCGGTATAACAATAATAAACGGAACACCCCAAAATGGAGGAATACTGGAACTTAAACTCTCAACAAACTATACCCTCAACGGGGAAAATAAAATCCAAGGTACAGGTACCCTCCAAAAAACAGGTCAGTCAGACTTGATAATATCAGGCCTGAATAACGCGTTTGAAGGTAACTTTAACCTCACTGAATCAAATGCCTACTACAACCAAACCCAAGAAAACGGCTACTTCGGCGGCTCAACAACAATCGCAAAAAATACTACCCTCTACTACAATAATACCCAAAATGACCTGATAAAAACCCTCTCCGGCCAAGGTAACTTCGTTAAAAATGAACAAGGAACCCTCTACCTCCAAGGCGATAACCAAAACTTTACCGGCATAACAACAATTAATACAGGCTCGCTCTACTACCAAAAATTGAATACAACAGATAACTTCCTCGCCTCAATAATAAACCTCAATAATAACTCAAACCTAACCTTCGACTTGAACTACGACGAAAAAATTAATGGAAATATTTCATCAGCCGAAACAACAACAATAACAAAACTCGGCCCATCAAACTTGATACTCGAAAATGATAATACCCAAATCCAATCAACCTTGAACATAGAATCCGGAAATGTGATCCTCTCTAAACAAGACGACGGAGATGTGTATATATCAGGCCTGACCCAAATATCAGAAAATGCAAAATTGATCTTCGACCTGTCAACAAATATGACCTATACGGGAAATAATAAAATAAAAGGTGAAGGAATATGGCAACTCCAAACAAACCCCACCGCCACAGAAACCCCAACCCTGACCCTGACAGGAAATAATAACGAATTTGAAGGACTCCTGAATATAGAATCAGGTATAATTAGATATGAGCAATCAGAAAACGGAAGCTATATAGGCGGCATAACGAATATAGCCTCCGGCGCAAAACTTGAATTTGTAAATGAACAAAACGACAACATCCACGGACTTCAAGGTACAACTGATAGTACCTTCGAAAAAATCGGTACCGGTAAAGTAATACTTGACTCCGATAACTCAAACTACCACGGAATAGTAAATATAAACGAAGGAACCCTCTCCTTTAATGTATCAGATACAACAGATAAGTTCTTCGCAAATGACGCAAATGTGATAATAAAAGAAAACGCAGAATTGAACCTCGACGTCAAAGAAAATAATACAATAACAATAAACGGCAATATCCAAAATGCTGAATATGCAAAAGGCATAATAACAAAAACCTCAGAAGGAACCCTCCTGATAACAGGAGATAATAAAAACTATACCGGAGAATTCCAAATAAAAGAAGGAATAACTCAATATGACCAGTCCGCAACAAGTACCTACTTCAACGGAAAAACAACAATAGACCCCAACGCAAAATTGGTCCTCAACCTCAACGAAAAAACAGAAGCCGTAACCTCAATAAACGGCTCAGGCGTGCTGGAAAAAATCGGTAACCAAACCCTCGAAATAAAAGGCGATAATAGCGGATTTGAAGGAATAGTGAATATAAAAGAAGGAATAATGAGCTTTGATGACTTGAATAACAAGTTCTTTAACGCCGAAGAAATAAATATCCAAGGAACCCAAACAACCCCCGCAAAATTGGAATATAAAGTAAATACCCAAAACTCAACAGTGACCGCCCCAATAAACTTGAACGGAAACGCAGAATTTGAATTGAGCGGAATAGCAAACCCTGATGGAACAAATAAAAATATAATCAACGTGAATGACCCTGCAACAACAACAGGAAATAATAATATAGCAACATTCTCAAATGGAACATTCGTGTTTAATAACTCGTATGAAACCTACGGCCAAACAGGAATAAATAATAGCCTGAAATTTGAAAATGCAACAGTAGAACTGGGAAAAGAAATTACAAACTTCGGAAATACCGGGCTCAACGCCATAATGGAAAATACAATAATAAATATGTCAAATAACGGAAAAATAAATAATATAACCTTTAATGACTTGAGCCTGAAAAATAATGTTACATATACAATCGACTTAGACTTGAAAGGAAATCCAGACCAGGGCTCACACGTAGCAGACCCAGTAGCCGATATGATAAAATATACAACCGGCTCCGGAACATTGAAAATAGAAAACGTAGCAATCTCAATGGACGGCCAATGGAACGACGCGGAAATCCAAGTTCTGGAAGGCAACGGAATAACATTGGATATGGATGAAAGAATAACCGCCGCAACCTCGGAAGAATATGAGTACGCAATAAAACAATCCGACGTGAAAGGCCACGAAAATACCCATATAAAAATATCAACAACGGACTATATCTCAGACCCGAACGCAGAAGACTTCTCACTAAAACGAATGCATACAAGAACCTCCCCGGATCCGGATAAGGAAATAGAAGCAACAAGAACATTTACAGTGGTAGAAAATAAACCTGACTATAAAGTGTTGTCAAATCTGGATAAAATGGCAGAAGGAACCTTTAGCGTGAATGGAGCAATAGACACAGAAGGTAACCCGACAAGAAGTATAAACGGAAATAAAATGTGGGCCCTGTTTAACCCTGATTCCACAGACCCCAACGACAACGGAATACGAGTGCTCAATATTACCGGACTGAAAATATATAATGCATCAACAGCAAATAATACGGAAAAGAATGGCTCGGCAGTACGTATAGCAGGAGAAAATAGCACAGTAAATATCCAATATACAAACTTTGAAATAAATGAATCCGAAGGAAAAGGCGGAGCCATCTATAACAAAGACGGAACCCTGTCAGGAATAAATACAAACTTCACAAAAAATATAGCCGGCGAAACAGGCGGCGCAATCTATAACGCCAGCGGAACAATGAATATAGTAGGTAGTACAATGAGCGAAAATGAAGCAAAAGAAGCCGGCGCATTGTACAACGCAGGTACCGCTCAATTGGAAAACTTAAACCTGGAAAAGAATAAAGCAAAAGAAGGTGAAGGCGGTGCAATAGTAAATAAAGAAACCGGAAAAATAACAATAACCAGCGCAAATATAAAGAATAATACAGCCCAAGGAAACGGGGGAGCAATATCGAACGCCGGAGAAATGGAAATAACAAATGCGATAATAACCGGAAATGAAAGCGAATCAAAAGGCGGAGCAATATATAATACCGGCGAATTGACCCTGACAAATGTGTCAATGAGTGAAAATAAATCAAAAACCGAAACCGGCGGAGCAATCTATAACGAAGGCGGAAAATTAACAATTGAAGCAACAGAAGGAACAACAGTCGCCTTCGAAAATAATAACGCAAACGGAAAAGGAAACGATATCTATACAACAAATGGATTGACAATAAAAACAGAAGATGAATCAAGTACAGTTAATATAACAAGCGGAATCTCCGGTAACGGAATAATGGAAAAAACAGGCACAGGAACCCTGAACCTGACAGGAGATAATACAAACTACAACGGAGATGCTCTGATAAGCGAAGGAATGCTTGTATACCATAAAGAAGAAGAAACGGATAAATATATAAGCGGAAATACAATAATAAAAGAAGGAGCAACCCTCGTATATAACAACAAAGAAACAGAAACAATAGCAGGAAAAATCCAAAGTGAAACAGCCGGCTCGGGAAGATTTGTGAAAACAGGAACGGGTGACTTGATAATAACCGGAGATAACAGCGGATTTGAAGGCATAGCACAATACGAAGAAGGAAATATACAATATACCCAAACAACCGGAAGTAAATACTTTAAAGGACAAAGCATAATAAACGACGGAGTGAAATTCGTATATGAATCGGATAACGACGGCGAAAACGGAATAGAAAGAATAGGAAATTTCGCAACAATGGGAAGCGGAACCGGAGAATTTGTGAAAGAAGGAACCGGAACAGTAGAATTGAGCGGAATAAATAAGGACTATAAAGGAAAAATAACAATATCAGAAGGCGAATTGAAATATGTCCAAAATGATACATCATCATATTTTGGAGGAACAACCCAAATAGAAGAAAATGCAAATCTGAGATATGAAAGCACAAACGACGGAATAAATAATATCGAATTGTTGTCCGCAATAAGCGGAGACGGAAACTTCTTTAAAAGCGGAGATGGTGCTGTAAAAATAAGCTACGATAACAGCGGATTTAGCGGAAAAGTAAAGATCGAAAACGGAAAATTAATATATGAAAAGATAAGAAATAAAGATAGCTATGTAAGCGGAGAAACAGAAATAAGTGCGGATGGCGAATTAGAATTTGCCTTAAAACGAGATGAAGAACTCAAATCGAAAATAAGCGGAAACGGAATATTCACAAAAAGTGGCGATTCCGTGTTGACGCTGTCCAATGACAACAGCGGATTTAGCGGCGAAGTAAACCTGAAAGAAGGAACAATGAGATTGGGCAACGGAGTAGAGTTCTTCAATGCAAATGCGTTCAATATGTATTCAGGAACAATGCTGGATTTGAGAAATGAAGAAATGAACAGAATAAATCTGGGTAACCTGACATTGAATGAAGGAGTCGGAAATATAGGACTGGATGTAGACTTGGCAAATAAAACAGGGGATTATATAAGCGCAAAAAGCGTAAGCGGAACGGGTAGCTTGTTGATAAAAGAGATAACAGTAAAAACAGATGTTAACTACCCCGGAGCCCAAATACAAGTGATAGATACAAATGGCGGATTGTCAAATAGAGTAAGCTTGTCAAGTGAATTGAATCGTGTAATGGGTCCAATATATCAGTATGAAGTGAAATACGATAAGACGAGCGGAAAATTGATGTTTACAGGCGGAATAGGAGGAATGCTGGATTATAACCCGTCAGTGTTAATGCCGATAGTAGCGGCACAGGTTGGAGGATACTTGACACAACTGAATACATATGAAGAAGCGTTCGGAAATATGGATATGTTGATGTTGATGAGTAAAAAAGACCGAATAATGTATCAAAATAGGAATAAATATGCAACAGAAGGCGAATTGATCTATAGCCCGATAATGATACCTGAAGAGAACCGTGGCGGCTGGTTCAGACCGTATACAACATTTGAGACGGTGAGATTGAAAAATGGTCCGTCAGTGTCGAATGTGGCATATGGTGGATTGGCAGGGGTAGACAGCGATATAATCCATTTAAAAAATGGAGTGGATGCGGTGTTTACATTGTATGCCGGATATAACGGATCACAACAGAAGGCGTTGGGTTCGAATATAACGCAGAATGGCGGAGTATTGGGCGGAATGGCAGCATTTTACAAGGGTAATTTCTTTAGTGGAATAACAGCTAATGCCGGAGTAAGCGTCGCTGATATATCAACAATGTATGGCAGAGATGATATGACAATGTTGATGAGCGGTGTTGCAATTAAGAGCGGATATAATTGGGAGATAAAGGATTCCAAGGTAATAGTACAACCGAATATAACGATGTCGTATACGAATGTAAACAGTTTTGATTATACGAACAGACTGGGAGTAAGAATAAGTTCAGAGCCGTTGAATGCGATACAGATAGCTCCCGGATTGAAGGTAATAGGGAATATAGGAAACGGATGGCAGCCGTATGTAGGGATAGCGGTAATGATGAGTTATATGGATAAATCGAAGTTTTACGCGAATGAGGTAAACATACCAGAGATGTCGGTGAGACCGTACGTAACGTATAATGTAGGATTACAAAAGCGATGGGGAGATAGATTCACGGGATTTATCCAAACGATAATAAGAACGGGTGGTCGAA